>JAGOTU010000086.1 GCA_018061585.1 Minisyncoccota bacterium
CAGAAATGGCGTCCCAGACGCGCTCATGGATCACCTGTGGGGATTCCCCTTCTCTGCACTCAACTGTTCGCCAGACCTTCTTGTCGCGGGCGAAGATCGCATAGGCATCCGCCACACGCTTCTGGTATGCAGTATCGCGTTCGTGCTGGTCGAGCGGCTTGCCGGAATCATCCATATGTTCTTTGGCCAGCTTTTCGGTGAGTTTGAGAAAGATGACCAAATTCGGCTTCGGGAGTGCTGCTTCCTCATACATAAGATCGGACACGAACTTTACGAATTTGGTTCGTGCGGGACCTTCGAGCTTGGCGCTGTGGAACGCGAATGTACTCGGGACATATCGGTCACAGACCACAAACCCCATCTTGAGTGCAGATACGATCGCGTCTTTAGTGGTGGCAAAATCAAGGAGATACGGGAGTGCGGAAAAATATGGAGAGAGATTGCGGAAGTCACCGTGCTTTCCATGAAGTGCGTCTTTGATCATTTTACCGAGCGGGCGGTCGTAGCGTGGTGAATGAAAGCTCGTGACTTGATGTCCCTGCTTCTTTAAGCGATCAGCAAGCATCTTGGCCTGTACGGATTTCCCCGAGCCGTCGATGCCTTCGAACACGATGAGCGTATTGGTCCTCATACGCGCCAGTATTCCCCTTTGTGCCGGAAAAGTCGATAGTATGACCGCCTGCGTTGTTACGGGTCCCATAGGCCCACTTTCAACGTACATTTAGTACGTCTCAAGTGACCTGTTTCCCGCGCCTAGCATTCGGGCCATCCGATCGCTTTCCCTCGTATGGTTGGGAGATCCGATAAAGCAAAAAGTCCCGCCAAGCGGGACTTTTTGCAGCTGTTTATCTTATTTCGTGTCGACGTCTACGCCCATGGATCGGGCAGTCCCTGCAATGATCTTCTTTGCGTGCTCCATATCGAGCGCATTGAGATCTTCCATCTTCTCGGTCGCGATCTCTTCGAGCTGCTTCTGAGAGAGCTTAGCGATCTTGGTCGAGTGCGGCTTATCGGAGCCCTTCTCCTTGCCGATCGCCTTCAAGACGAGACGGGAGGCCGGCGGCTTCTTGATGATGAAGGTGAATGTTCGGTCCTTGTACACGTTCATGACAACCGGAAGGATAGAACCTGCCATAGCGCGGGTCTGGTTGTTGAACTGGTTCACGAACTCACCGATGTTCACGCCGGCAGGGCCGAGCGCGGTACCAACCGGCGGAGCAGGCGTCGCAGCACCGGCTGCGATCTGCAATTTGATGATCTTTGTGATTTCTTTGGCCATATCTAGTGACGCGGACTATACCCTTTTTATTTCTAAAGTTCAAGTTTTTATTGAAAATGCCCCGGACTCTCGTCTGGGGCATTGAATTGGAGCGAATACCGTCAGGTGTTCGCCGGAAGAACGATCGGTGCCCTATCCGAAGCGGGCCTTACTGGGTCCCTTCGAACTGCCTGGAGACCCCGCGACGAGCCCATGCCCTGAGCGGCGCATCGAAGGCAACGTTGAACAGGTCCTCGATGAACTTGCCGAACAGGTAATGGATCGCACGGAACGGCCAGTTGAAGACCCAGGCGACGTAGAGCGTGGTCACGTCGACATGCTCCTGGATGCTCGAGCCGATGCCGGAATAGTACGATTGATGCTTGCGCACGAATTCCCCCCACGGGGTGGCGAGCGCTTGCAGCCGGTAGGTCTTGAGTTCGTCGTCGGTCCTCGGCAACGCATCCGCTTCTGCCCTCGCTTCAGGCGAGAGCTTCAGCCAGACGTTGTCGTTGAGATCAGACGGTCCGATCGCTTTCTTGTCACGAACCGACTTGAGCCAATCAAGGCGAGTCTTGTTCCTTCGAACGACACGCTCCTTGGCGAGGCCCACCGTCTTCATTTGCGCCGAGAACACGCCGATGATCAGGCACACAACGATGATGGCGCCGAACGCGACCGCCTTGGACAGGAAGGAAACCATTCCGAAGGCTTCGAGCCACCGGAAGAACCCGAGCGTGTAGAGCATCGCGCCGACGAACGCGCAAATGCCGACCAGGTAGGCCGCCACTTGCCAGATAGTCTCGCGACGCCGACCCGATCGCATGTCGTTGTCGGGGAAGACGCCCCCGAGGCTGACCGCCACGAATATAGCGACCACGATGAGCGCCAGGACTTCGATGACGAACCACAATCCGGTCGCCGCGAAGACCTTCTCGGGACTCGGCGAGAGCGCAAAACACGCGACCAGCACGATCGCGAGCCACAGCCAGCCGTCCCGGATGATCGAAATGGCCGACACGATCAGCATCGCCACCAGAAATACCGGAAGCGGAATCCACGCGAGAGGTTCCAACAAAAGCCACATGGCTTTCTCCTTTTGAGTTATAGATCACGCCACAAATAGAAAGCTCGTATGAGCGACCTGATTTGCGACGCGTTAAAATAACATTTTTAATTGAAACGTCAAGGTAAGGTCGGTACACGAAGCTCATACCCAAAAAAGCAAAAGACCCGCACGCGGCAGGTCTTTTGCTTTGATTCGTATTTATTTAGACACGCTGCACCTGATCCGCTTCGAGCTCCACCGGAGTCTCTCGACCGAACATCGGAACTAATACCTTGACCTTTCCTCGCTCTTCATCGATCTCGCCCACTTTACCCTCGAGATCCTTGAACGGACCGTCAATGATAACGACCGCATCTCCTTCACCGAGGTCAATAGCGTGTCGTACGACATCACCATCGGTTCGCTTGAGGATCTTTTCGACTTCGGACGGTTCGAGTGGTACTGCCTGGTTGGCAGTTCCCACGAATCCGGTGACCTGCGGCGTGTTGCGTACAACGCTCCACGCATCATCGGTCGCGACCATGTCCACGAGCACGTAGCCCGGGAATATCTTCTCCTTGGTCTCGGTGCGTCGACCGTTCTTGATCTTGATCTTCTTCTCGGTCGGGACGACTACGTTAAAGATGCGGTCCCCCATGCCGAATGATTCGACTCGCTGGCGCAGGTTTCTTGCTACCGCGTCCTCGTATCCGGAGTAGGTGTGTACGGCGTACCACTGTCGCTCCGTTCCGTATGTTTGTTTTGCCATGACAAAAAATGATTATTGATTAAATGATGTGCTTATTCGGTCGGGAGTTCGAAGTCGATCGGCGTTGTCGTCGCAGTCGAAGTCGCGACCGGTGTGGTGGTCTGTTCGATGGCGGCTGGTGCCGGTGCTACACCTGCAAGTCGTGCGAGCGTAGAGGTAAAGATATAGTCGAACAATCCCAAGTACAGCGAGATGAACAAAGAAATGATTACCACGAGGACCGTGTATACGATCGTCTGTGTGCGAGTCGGCCATGCCACGTGACGAAGCTCTGCCTGTGTCTCCTGAAAATAGCTGAATAGCGACATACGGGATTTATTGCTTAAAAATTAGACAATTTTAAAACCCCTTCCGGGGCTTAAAATCGATAATACTACTGTTTTTTTGCTGAGTCAAGATAAGGACATTTTAAAAGCCACGGGTCGTACTCTGCTGAGTACGCCCGCGGCCCCGCCTCGCCCGTCTCACGCGGGCTCCGGCCCTTCGCGGCTCCTTAAATCGCCGCGAAGCCTCTCAGCTTTTGTTTAAGTCCAAATTGGCCCGTCGGCCTCCGTCTCTTTTCTGCCTCCTTCAATCGGCAGAAAAGCCCCTTACGGGGCTCTATTGCACGGTTCTCTCAGCTTTGTTTAGCTATTT
>JAGOTU010000087.1 GCA_018061585.1 Minisyncoccota bacterium
GTAGTATGTCCGTATGCCTAGACGAATATTCGCGGCTGTATTCCTTGCATTCATCATCGTCGGTCTTTATCAGCGTTACAAGCCTCTACCGGAAGGTCTTCGGGTCAGTGGAGATCCGCACGTCGTCGCAGATGCCGATGTGGTATTCCTTGCCGACAAAACCTACATGGATGAGCGCGGAGTACGTACCTCGGAACAGCAAATTTTCGATGCGGTCATTAGCGCCATAGATAAGGCAGAACGGTACGTTTTGATCGACATGTTTTTGTTCAACGACCTGCTCGGTACGGCCACTTCGTCATATCGAGGCCTCTCACAGGAACTGACTGATGCGCTAATCAGTGCAAAGCAAGATCATCCCGACATGGCGATTCAAGTCATCACCGATCCGATAAACCAGATATACGGCGGCTACGTCTCGCCGCATATCGTACAGCTGCGTGGTGCGGGGATTTCCGTCGTTGAAACTGATCTGAGCAAGTTGCGCGACAGCAATCCGATTTTTAGCGGACTGTGGCGACTTGCATTGCAGTGGATCCCGACCGGTGTTCCCGCATACCTACCAAACGTGTTGGATCCGAGTAAAGAAAAGTTAAGCTTGCGGCCGTACTTGGCGACCCTAAATTTTAAAGCGAACCATCGAAAGGTGCTTGTTGCCGACAATGCGGGTCGTGAATTGATCTCCATCGTATCGTCTGCGAATCCGCACGATGGATCAAGCGCACATAGCAATAGTGGCGTTTATATAGCCAATGATCTCATTGCGCTGGATATCGCGAGAAGTGAACGTGCTGTTGCAGAATTTTCGAAAGCGAAATTCATAGAGCCTCCGGCCTTTGAGCCGAAGGCGATACAAGGAAATGCGACGTTGTATCTCTATACGGAAGGGTTGATCAAAGAAAAAATTGTTCTGTTCATTGATGAAATGGAGACAGGTGATTCTTTGGATATGTCGATGTTTTATCTATCAGATCGGCATGTCGTAAAAGCACTGAAACGCGCAGATGAGCGTGGTGCGAAGATCCGACTGCTTTTAGACCCTAACAAAGATGCCTTTGGCCGAAAAAAGGACGGCGTGCCGAATCGCCAGGTTGCTCACGAGCTGTTAGCTAATTCGAAGGGTAATACAGAGGTGCGTTGGTGCGATACGCACGGAGAACAATGCCACAGTAAGCTACTCATTTTTTCGATCGCAGGTGTGGACCGGATGCTGTTGGGATCAGCGAACCTTACACGCCGTAATATCCACGACCTGAATCTTGAGAGCAATGTACTCATCAGTGGCCAGAACGTCACGGCTATTCGAAATGCCCGTGCGTTCTTTGATGAGCAATGGCAGAACAAGGGTGGGAAGCGATATTCCACTGAGTACGAAGCGTATAAAAATGAAAGCGGTCTCAAGACCTTGCAATATTTGGTGATGGAATATTTCGGAACCAGCAGTTTTTGACAAATTAAACGCAGCAATTCTACTAGCGTCCGGCATGTGCGATGGCCCCTTAGCCAGGGAAATGACCGCGCCGAACGGGTGCTTAGGCGGTGGGAGTATCGCTCGTCGGATGCATGGCGTGTGCGACCGTGGAGATGTAAGCCGGGATCAAGAGGCCGAGGATACCGCCGCCGATCACGCTTAATCCGCATGCGAGAACCCCAAGGATCCAGAACATGAACCCGAGTTTTTTCTTGGTGATCATGAGTATGCAGATAGCTGCGGTCATTAAGACAACAAGCGGCCCTGCGACCCGATAGATAAGATCGCTCTCGGCAGATCCGGTCGAGAGCGCGACAACAACACCCGTTGTGGCTCCCACGAGCAGATACATGCCGAGGAAGGCCAGATAAAATCCGACAGCCTGCTTCCACGTGCGCACCGCACCGAAATCCTCCAGATCTTTGAACATATGCGTAAACCGTAGCATGCCGACCGTGCCACGGGGAAGGTCATGTGGAGTATGGTCCGGCTAGCGTGTTTCGGGACGAGCGATCGCTCCTTTGTCTATATGATCGAGCTCTGCCGGGGTCGGAGGATTCTGTTTTGCAAAGACAGTGAGTTCTTTTTGTTTGCGGAGATCTTCCTCGAGTTTTGCATATGACTTTTGTAGCGAACGATAACCAAAGAAGGTCTTAATCGTTTCGGGTAGCACCAAAAGCAGGGAAATGATCGCGCCGGCGGTGACGGTCATCATGAGTATGAGGGCGAGCGATCCTTCGTACTGCATCGAAAAGAACGAGACTGTAATAATGGCAGTGTTCTGAAGGGCAAATATGACCGCTGCTGCACCGAGAATAATTCCGAGCAAAAGAAAAAGTATCATAGCGTCAGTATACGCGTGTTTTTGATGATGTGTCGATGAAAGGGAAAAGTCGTCTGAATGGGCTCATTTCACTGAAAAGTGCTTGGCGAGTTGGGACTTTATACCGTCCGACACAGTATCGGAGCGCATTTCACCCCGTGGAATAGAGCTCTTGCGATTGAGGAGTGTCCGGACTGTCTGGATCGATTTTCGGTATACCGCTGCAACGTGGTGCGACTGTTTGCTCTCGGCATATTGCGAGATCGCCTGCAGTTGCGTAAGGATCTGTTCGAGGACCGCGGCTTGGATGGGATGCTTTGCGAGACTGTCATACTCCTCCTCCATCCATAGATTCATGAGGTCGTACACGGTCTCTCGACTCATGCCGATGATTACGCGCGGAACCCCTGTTTGCTCCTTTGGGGCGTACTTGATCTTGCTGAGGCGTCCCTTGTTGATGTCGTCGTGTAAACGTTCAAATTTTTTCTCGAGCGAGCGTGCACCGAATGTGACGTCCACGGCAAGACCGAGCGAATGTGCGTCTGCACGATTGGAGTGCCACTCGGCGATCATGTCGGTGTGATTGAACATGTCGTCGTAATCAGTGGTCTTTTGGAGTTTGACATCGTCTCCGAGCCAACCGGATTCCTGTCCTTCGGTGAGCATCATTGCTTCGAATATCTCGGCGAGCATGTATGTCTCTTTTTGCTCAGGAGTACGATCGGTTTCGTAGCGCGCCCGCTGTTCTCGGGCTTGCTGCATGTCCTTCTCTACCACCTCCTTTCCGTAGGTCTTTATATATTTATCAGGGGATACGCGGTGCTGGGGATCATTAAGGATCTTGAGTGCTCGTTTGTGGGCAGCCAAAAAAAGCGCATCGTCCGCGCTTTCGGGGGCAGCGTGTTGCTCTAGTGCTTTCCCGGCAAGCATTCCTTCGGGGGCTGGGCGCCGCGGTGTATTGCGTCCCATCTCGAGTGAAGTCATAAAAAAACTATAGCACCCGTCCGTTCTGTACTGAAAAAGACGGCTCGAAGCCGTCTTTGTTCAGAATGTGCGGAGAGAGATTCGGTCAAGCGATCGAAATCGAGAGAGGGATTCGGCGTGACTCACTAAATTCGCCAGCTCATTAAGTGGTCACTGCCCTGGCTCGCCGGAAAGAAATGTTGCGCATTTCTCCGGCTCCGCCTTTCGAATCCCTCTCTCCCTTTCAGTCGTTATATACAAAAAGGCACCTCAGTGCCCTTTTGAATATAACGATGCGGAGAGAGAGGGATTCGAACCCTCGATACCTTTTGAGTATGCCGGTTTTCGAAACCGGTGCTTTCGACCACTCAGCCATCTCTCCAAAGCTGACAGTACGTAAAACTATCACACT
>JAGOTU010000088.1 GCA_018061585.1 Minisyncoccota bacterium
AAGCGTCACGGATCTCCGATGCACTTCACCGAAGTAGCGCAGGGTATCGAGAAGCTTTTCGGTCGCGAAACACATCCTGCGACCACCCACAATGAACTCATCAAGGACGGCCGCTTTGTTCTTGTCGGCCGCGGACTCTACGCGCTCAAGGAGTGGGGGTACGAGCCGGGCGTCGTGCGCGATGTGATCAAGGGAATTCTCGAACGAGAAGGACCGCTCTCCCGTGAAGACATCATCGACCGCGTAAAGCGAGAACGATATGTGAAGGATGCGACGATCGCGGTGAATCTCCAGAACGGAATGTTCACTCGTCAGAACGACGGACGATACGCACTCTCCTAAATATCCGGCATCCGTGGCGATCGGTGATCAGCACCTTTCGCACCCTCCGGACCAAGAGCAAAAGACCGCATGACGCGGTCTTTTGTCTTATTCGCGCTATGGCGGTGATTCCGCCCCGGCATCACGCCGGAGCGTGATATTATTTTTTTATGTCAGGAGGGCACGGCAAACTCGGAGAGGGGCATACACCCCTCGACTTCGTGGTGTGGTTCATCCAGCTTGTATTCAGTTTGAAAAAACAGGTGGACTATGTAGGGAACTGGGGAGTTTCGCGTGCGCTCTATCTGTGTGCGGCGTTCATCGGATTGTATGTGCTGCTCGGGCATCTTATTCCGAACCTTCCCGCCTTCACCATCCGCTGGATGTTCGGGACTGCGCCGATTTGGTTACCGATCGGCCTGTGGATCATGTGCTGGAACGCATGGATCTGGTACATACAGGCGCTGTTCCTCTCCGGCCGAAACCCCGTCCTTTTGGAAATGAAGATGCCGCGAGAGATCACGAAGTCGCCTCGTGCGATGGAGGTCGCACTTTCCAGTTTTTCTATCTCGTCGGGAGAGACCACGTTCATTCACCGCGCATGGAAGGGACAGCTCCGCACATATTTTTCTTTTGAAATAGTGAGCTTCGGGGGCGAAGTGCACTTCTATATATGGTGTTGGAAGAACTACCGCAACGTCGTCGAGCAGGCGCTCTACGCGCAGTATCCCGAGATAGAGCTCGTCGAGGTAGAGGATTACGCGTCGAAATTCCAGTACGATCCGAGTATTCACTCCGTCTTTTGCACGGATTGGCGACGTGATAGCTATGTGCCGGGCACGAAGGTGGGAACTCGCAGCGTTGACGCATATCCGCTGAAGACATATATCGACTTCGAACTTGATAAAGATCCGAAAGAGGAATTCAAAGTGGAACCATTGGCCTCCGTGATCGAATATTTCTCGTCTCTCAAGCCGAATGAGCAGGCCTGGGCACAGATCGTTATTCGCAAAGCCGGCAATTACGACGGTGTGCTGTTCCCGAAGGATATGGATCACGAGTGGCAGGACGCGGTGCGAAGCGAGATCAACCGCGTACAGTTCGTCGCGACCACGCCGCCGCATGACCCGGATGACGAGCATCACGATCCGAGTCATGAGATACAACGATCGCAGTTCCCGCGCCCCAGCGAATCACAGAAAGAGCAGCTGATCGCAATGGAGCGTAACTTTGGCAAATTCGCATTCGAAGTCGGCATGCGTGGTTGCTATTTGTCGACAGGGGATCTGCACGGACCGACCTACAGCGGCATCCGTTATCTGTGGCGTCCGTTCAATAATGCGCAATACCGATCACAGCTCAAGCCGAAGCGGTGGACGAACGACTTTGATTATCCGTGGCAGGACATAAACGGTATACGTATGGTGAATCAGACGCGCCGGTTCCTTGATGCATTTCGGCGCCGAAGTTTCTTTACATCGCCCTGGAAAACCCCAACATTCATCATGACGAACGAAGAACTGGCGTCGCTCTGGCATCCGCCGTCCGCTACCGTCCAGGCACCGGGTCTTGCCCGTATTCCGGCGACCAAGGCATCCGCTCCGGCGAATTTGCCCCGATAATATATGCGTAAGATATTCTCGACCATTCGCGAGTTTTGTTCCGATGTCGTGCAATTCGTTGTGCAGTTCTTCGCAACAAGCGACGAGATCCAAGAGGATCTCTCAGAGAAGTGGAGACTGCACGCAAATCGCCGCACGCTCATTCTCCTTGCGACACTCGGAACAGTATTCCTTGCTTCCTACGTCTACGTCATCGAGCCGCCGGTGGATTTTCCGCTGCAACAGCTCGTCACTGTTCGTGAAGGAGCATCGGTAGATGAGATCGCGTTCGATCTGGAGGCGAGTGGTGTCGTTAGCTCAGCGTTCGCTTTCAAGACGATCGCTTTCGTTACCGGCCATGCGCGTACGCTGCATGCAGGAGACTATTTGTTCAAGGAGCCGAAGGATATATTCAGCGTCGTTCGGGCGGTATCCCTTGGTTCGTTCGGGCTCGAGCCCGAAAAAATACGTATACCGGAAGGTGCTACGACCCGTTCGATGGCGATCATCTATAAGAGTCGTTTGCTTCGGTTCGATTCGGATAAATTCTTGGCACAGGCGCAACCGCTCGAAGGATATCTGTTCCCGGATACCTATTTTTTCCTACCGAACGCGGATGAAGAAACAGTGATCAATGCAATGCGTGCGAATTTTGACGAGCAGATGAAGCCGTATGAATCGAAGATCGCATCGTCGACAAGATCATTGGCCGAGATCGTGAATCTGGCATCAATTATTGAACGCGAGGCATCACGCTCTGACGACCGACACATGATCGCGGGCGTACTCTATAACCGCCTCGAAAAGAACATGCCGCTTCAAGTCGACGTCACGTTCCTATACACCATGGGCAAGAACACATTTCAGCTAACGCTAGCGGACCTGCGGAGCGATAATCCGTACAACACGTACGTACACAAAGGTCTGCCGCCCGGCCCGATCGGCTCACCGTCGCTGGATTCCATTGATGCGGCTATAAATCCCGAGAAGCACAAATATATTTTCTACCTTGCCGATAACGGCGGCACGACCCACTACAGCAGAACGTACGAGGAGCATCTGCAGAAGAAACGTCTCTATCTCGGCACATAGCGGCCGGAGCTTTGACAAGGGGTACTAGTTCGGCGAATAATGGAAACGGTAGCCTCGACCTCACCGGCCTCGAAACCGCGACGTTAGGCGAACCTCGCGTGGTGATCAGGACACCCCTTGCCCCCTGTTGCGGCCGCAACTCCGGCAACTCTTCTGTGAACTGCGTGTATCTTGTTCCCCGGGCCGTTCCTCTCCCAACTTGCAGAGGACCGCAGGCCAATGCCTTCGGCGACGGGAATCGCGGGTCGATAAGCGAAACGCTTGTCGGCCCGCTCGTCTTTTATGGAATCATCTAAAGGAAAAGTATTTGTCGGTCTCTCCGGAGGCGTAGACTCCGCAGTCTCGGCGGCGCTTTTGCAACGTGAGGGCTTTGCGGTGGAAGGAGTATTCATAAAGATCTGGCAACCGGAATTCACCGAGTGCACATGGCGCGAAGACAGGCTCGACGCCATGCGTGTCGCCGCGTATCTGAAGATCCCGTTTCGTGAGATCGACCTCTCAGATGAGTACAAGGACGAGGTCGTCGCGGATATGATCGACGCATACAGATCCGCCATTACTCCGAATCCTGATGTCCTCTGCAACGAACGAATTACGTTCGGACATTTTTTGAACTACGCGCTCGAGAGCGGCGCGGATTACGTGGCG
>JAGOTU010000014.1 GCA_018061585.1 Minisyncoccota bacterium
GGACAGCTCTACACCGGCTCCACCAATAATTTGAAATTACGACTTGAGCAACATCAGCGCGGCAAGGTTACTTCAACCGAGAATAGACGCCCCTTGCAATTGGTGTACTACGAGGCATGTTTGGTTGAGAAAGATGCTCGGCGACGCGAGAAGGTTCTAAAATCATTCCGCGGTAAGATGTTTATTCGCAATCGACTCAAGTCGTATTTCACAGGGTGAACATGAAAAAGATACTCTTTATCACCATGGTTCTTATGCTGCTGTTGCCCGGTGTCTCGGCTGCCGGGATCATTGGAAAGCCCACGAATAACCTCGGACTCATTGGTTATTGGCCCTTGAATGAAGGAAGGGGTACTACTGCGCAGGATTCATCCGGATATCGAAATACCGCAACGCTCACGGTCCCAGGTTCACTGCCATGGGTGAGTGGGAAGCTGGGCGGCGCGATCGATTTTCCGGGGAGCTTTGTCGGACTTGGTACCTCGTATGGCTCTGCCATCGTTCCTTCACCGGATCGGATGACGATCTCCGCGTGGATATATCCACGTTCAGGTGGGCAAGACTTGTTGGGAGCTATTTGGGCACAAGGGTTCGGACCGTTCCTCGGCGTGTGTGGTGTCGGTAGCGGAAACTGCGCATTCGATAATTCACTTATATTCGGCGCTAATCAGTGGAGTGGTGCTCCTGGTGGGTGGGAAACCGGAGCAAATAGTATTCGGATGAATGAATGGCAACATGTCGTCGTCACATACGATCAGACAAATGCAGCTAACGATGCGTTGCTTTATATAAACGGAGTCCTTGCAGCATCTTCAGAAGTTTCAACCCCAACCGGTACAGTTGGCGCGAACAATCCGGCAAACATAGGCGCGGGAAGCGGCAATCTTGGTTTTGATGGACCGATTGACGAAGTTCGAGTGTACAATCGTCTGTTGTCCGCATCAGAAGTTTCTTCCCTCTATAAAAGTGGCGGAGTAGCGCTCGGCTCATCCGCGACGCTCACAAACGGATCCACATTAAAAAACGGCCTTGTCGGGCACTGGACCATGGATGGAATTGATGTGACCGATAAAGTGTATGACAAAAGCGGGAATGCGAATAACGGTTACTTCTGGGGGAGCGCGACGTCGAGCGCAAAATTTCTTGGAAAGCTCGGGCAGGCAATGCGATTCAACGGAACGACCGATGTGGTGTATGTGGGTGATGTGAACGCAATGGATGGCCTGACACGATTAACCGTTTCTGCGTGGGTTAAGTCACCTGCAGCGGGCGCCAACGGTACAAACGAAGCGCATATAGTCGACAAAGCCGATTGCACCGGCTCGGCGGGCGATGGGCCGTTTGAACTTGGACAGTACCCCGGTACCAACAATGCGTTTTTTTCCGTTTATGACGCCGGAGGTTTCGGTCTGTCCAACCCAGGTTCGATAAATATTGATGACGGAAATTGGCATTTTTTGCTCGGACAATATGACGGGGCAGATGTGTCGATCTGGGTTGATGGCTTACGAGACAGTTTTCAGACTGTGGGTGCCATTTCTCTCGCAAACACGAGTAAGGCGTTTAATATAGGTGGCTATTGCGCGAACGCCCATATGTCCTGGAAGGGGATGATTGATGATGTGCGTGTATATAATCGCGCAATTTCTACTGTCGAGATCAGCCAACTGTACAAGTTCGGGTCCCAGACGATCGGTGCGTCTTCCCAAAAATTGGCAGGGGGATTGGGAAGTGGTTTGGCAGGTCACTGGACGTTCGACGGTCCGGATATAACTACAAGTATTCTGGATAAGAGCGGTAACGGTAATAATGGGTATTTCTACGGGAGTCCCACATCCTCCAAAAAAGTTATCGGCAAACTCGGGCAGGCGCTCAGTTTCAACGGCAGCACGAATCATGTAGACCTCGGTAAACCGGCAGCTTTGAACATTACCGGAGCCATCACGCTTTCCGCGTGGGTAAAGTTCAGTTCACTGAACTGCTCGAGCGGATGCGACATTATCGCAAATTACAATGCCGCTGGCGACACTGCGCAGTACGAAATGAGTATGTTCAACGGAGAAATCGGTTACTCATCGGCTTCCGGAGGGTACCCGGGTGGAACCACCGATACAACTCCGATCACTCAGACAAATAGGTGGTATCACGTGGTCGTTACGCGAAATGCGACTGGGGTACGCACGGCTGACACAGTGCGAGTGTATGTCGACGGAGTTTTGCAGACAGGGAGTTTTACCACCGACACGCCGCCCGGCGCAGGATTTGGTAATACCTCTATCGGGCGCGATGGTGATGTGACGAATCCGACACTGTATTTTCCGGGTGTGATCGACGATGTTCGGGTGTACAGCAGGGACCTTTCTACCTCTGAAGTAAAGCAGCTCTACGACCTCGGCCGGTAGAATCATTCACCGGCTTCCCACGCGGTCTTCGAAATATCGCGAATCGCACCGGCGAGCACGTCAAAGTCCTTGCCTTGGGTCATCACACACAATAGATAGGGGCGATTCGGGCGGTAGATGATACCGCAGTCATGCAACTGCTTGAGTCCGCTCGCGTCGCCATATTCACCGAATTTATGTGCGACCGTCACTCCTTGTGGGATACCGGCCACAATTCCTTGTGTGAACGTTGACCCGGCGAGGTCTGATAGAAACGCCTCGGAATTATCGCGAGAGAGATACGACGCGTTGTATAGGATGCGGAAGAACGAGCCGTAGACACCAACATTCATTGTGTATGCGCTCGCGCCGTCGGTCGGGACTTGGATACCGAGATCTTCGTATGACTTCCGGAGCTCTCTATCCGAGAGCTGCATGATCAAAAGATCGGTTGCGTTATTGTCGGAATTAATGAGGCTGAGATCGATCAATTCTTCGATCGTGTATTCCCGTTCAGGCTCAGCCTTCTTCGGGGCGGTAAAATGCTCGCCACCGTTCTGATCGGGGATATTCATAAGCACTTTCTTTTGCAGGAACGCAGGATCCGTTTCGGCGCGGCGCATGATACTGAGCGCAAGCGGGACCTTGAGGAGGGACGCCGGGGATGACTGCAGGTCCGGATTCACGCTCACGCGCGGACCGTTGCTCAAGTCGCGGTACAAAACGCTCGCATCGTTCAATTCTCCGGCCTGCTTTTTTCTATCAATTATCGACGTGAGATTGTTCTGCAGCCGCTGACTGAACGCTGCGGTCTGGCCGGAGAGGTTGTGATCCGAACAAAAGAGGAGCGGGTCGATGAAACGGTATCCGTCTGCGAGATCGGTCACGTCGTGGAATGTCTTCGGGGCACCCGGCAAGAACGTGTCGCTGTACTGTCCGATAGCGATACCAATAACAAGTATCCCGATCGCGATAACGACGCGGGCCGCGAGACTGAAGTGTGCCCTGTGCCGGTATTGCATAGTGTGGCCTATTGTATGCCCTTCATTTGAGGCCGCAAAGTCTACTCACAGATCGATGTGGCAGCCGGGTCATCAATGGCGAGACACGCTTTCCGGAATGCAGCCTTGTCGGACGATATGTCTTTGGTTTGCAGAATAGCGAACGAATAGCATCGTGTGCGCTCGGTCCCCACCGGGTGCAGTGCACAATAGTCGAACATCACTTCGAATTCCTTTCCGGGTTCTCCCGCCTGTCTGAGTCCGGAAAGTACGCCGCGCTCACAACCCAACCGCTCCGTCGCCGACGGGAGTGTCGTGCAGAACGAGTGAAATGCAGAGAGATCCAAAGTTCTGACAGCGCGAGCCGCTTCGTCTCCCATATATCCAAGGAGTGCTTCAGCTTCCGCCTCTGTGTCTTTGAATGACCGGATGAATGTCATTGTCTCTCTGCGATCCATTGATCGCTCCCGGATGAAACCGATACCAAGTTCCTTGTAGCACCCGATCCGATAATCATTGTTTTGCATCCGGCAGAGCTCCATCGGATCTGTTGTGTCGAACGTAAGTCCGTACGTCCGTGCACTCGCTGCAACAGCGAGCGCATTGAACACGCCGTCCAAGCATTGTGCGCGTTCGGGAATTCCAACGAGTGCCTGTTCACATACTCGTCCAGCGGCAGACACCATTTGTACGTCATTGCCCCATATATCACCGGGGAGAGAATCGAAAGCCGCGTGTCCGACGCCATGAAAGCAGGCGCCGGACGGATTATTGAGTTGACCGTCCGTTTTGAGCGCTTCGCAGTACGCCCGCACTTCTGCAAATTGACCCTGCTCACGAAGCATGGTCTCCATGAATCCGTGATAAAAACCGTACCCGCAATACGATGTCTCCGGCCGGTCGATCGCTTTGTGATCATTCTCGTACTGCTTATATGCAGCAGCGCCAAGAATATGTCCCGCGTCATGGCAGCTGAGTCCGCGGAATGACGGATTATGTTCGTACAGCAGAGCGAACATGTCGAACGCAGCAGGAAGGCCTTTTGTTTGCAAAGTCTCGATGATATCGATCGCCCAACATTCGGCAATCGAGTTCGGTGAGCTTGTTGCTGTCTGAGAGAGGCACTCCTCGGCGCTTTCGCCCGGGCGCCCCAGTACAATTATCGTTCCGACCATTGATTCCTGCAGGTGATCATGGAACGTCCATACGCCCGCGCGGTCAAATACGAATCGCCACGATTCATCCGCTTTGAGCGGACGCTTCGGATCAAAGGTGGGATACACGCCGTGTGTCGGATGGAAGTCTGCTGCAGGCCAAAAATCTTTCCCCCATTGTGAGGTGAATACGATGGCCTGACCCTTTCGGATCGTTATCTTTGACGGCACGAAGCCTGTCGCGGTGCGCATTACGACAACGTCGGGGAGGGTTCGGTACGAGTACATAGCGAAGCCGGTCCCGGTAACGAACAGGATCGCAAGCACAATGAAGATTGTCCTAAAACGTTGTAGAAACACTCTATACTTCACGTTCACAGTGTAACCTGAACGTGGGAGACGACCCGAGCGTTTGGTGTATTATCACAAGTATCTATGCTTAAAAAGAACATCGGTCTTGTTATCGTACTCATTGTGTTGATCGTTGCCGGTTACCTCGTATGGATGCGTTTTGGCGACACTCAGACTGCAACATACCAGCCGCTCGTAGAGGAGGAGCCTGGGCGAGGTGTCGTGGGAGATGAGAAGAGAGACACTGATCCCTATGACATACAGATCGTGTATACAGATGATGGCTATGTGCCGAAGAATATATCAATAAAAAAAGGTACACGCGTACGGTTTCTTAATGGATCGACCGAGCCCACATGGCCGGCTTCCGGTATTCATCCTACGCACACCCTGTATCCGGAAAAGAAGCAAACAGACTGCCTCGGCAGTTCATTCGATTCGTGCGCAAGTCTTACACCGGGACAATTTTTCGACTACACGTTTAACTATGTCGGGGAGTGGTCGTTCCATGATCATCTCCACGGATACAACTCAGGTGAGATCATCGTGGAGTAATAACGATATTACGGTGCCGTATGCGAATTACTCCACTCATCCGAATTCTATGGTCCACGCCTGTGGTCGCCGCTCTTGGGATACTGATCGTGGCGGGTGCGTACCTCATGACACATCCTCGCGTCTCGTTCGCGGAGGCAAGTACGATCGGAAAGGGAGCTGAGACGTTTAAAATACTCTCTAATCGCTTCGAAGATCTTGCGCGTGAAAAGGGAGCGTTGTATGCGTTTCAAGTCCTAAAAATCGCTGAGCTGCCGCCGAGTACCGATACGCATCTGCTCGGCCACGGCATCGGCGATGTGTTCTATACGCAGAAAGGGGTTCCGGGGATCGCCGATTGTACGCAAGATTTCAGGAATGCATGTTCGCACACGATAGTCATCGGAGCGCTCAATGAATTCGGGTCAGGAGACTCCACTCTCGCGATGATAGACGACGCGTGCAAAAAAGCGCCGGGCGGCCTCGGTGCATACACCATGTGCTATCACGGCCTCGGGCACGGGGTCTTTGCATACTTCGGATACGACCTCAATAAAACCGTGGCGTATTGCCAAAAAATGGGAACGGCGCAATTTAATGATGAACAATTTACACAATGTGTCGGCGGAGTGATCATGGAGCTCATGAGCGGAGGTGGTCACGACCGCGATGCATGGGAGCGTGCGCGGGAAAAATACATGGTAAAAGACCAGCCACTTGCACCATGCGATACGTCACTCATTCCTGAAAAAGCAAAAGGGTATTGTTATCTGTACATCACTCCGCGCCTATTCGGAGATAACGGGATTCAAGTGGCACACCCCGATCCCGCTACGTTCCCGCGGGCATTCGAGTATTGTGAGGCGATCCCAGTCTCATCGTCCCGAGCCCGGGACGCGTGCTTTGGCGGTCTCGGCCGCGAATTCGTCGGACTCGCAGCTGAGCGAG
This sequence comes from Minisyncoccota bacterium, assembly GCA_018061585.1. Classification (GTDB taxonomy): domain Bacteria; phylum Patescibacteriota; class Minisyncoccia; order Phycocordibacterales; family UBA2100; genus UBA10103. The sequence continues at coordinate 6,370 of JAGOTU010000014.1, forward strand.
ACATTCGTGCCATCGACCAGCTCGACAGTGCGGTGTATGCGCGTGCTGCGGGCTGGTGCGATCTCGCTGTATCCCGAGACGGGAAAGAGTCATGTCTCCGGCAGGAGGTGGAGTCGCTGTTTTGGGGCGGGGAGAATGACCCGGATGCTTCATTCCGATTTTGCACGTCTGTACCGGACTCTCTTGAGGCAACATGTCTTCGCGAACTTTCCGGTGTCATCGGCCACTATCTTCGCGGTGAAGTCAGGTCACAATGGTGTTTGAAACTCCCGGAAGAATATCGAGACAAGTGCACAGCATGAACTTGATTTCGAGACCTCGTCTCGTACAATACACGGGTGCCGCATCGCATCTCCTCATTTCTCCGAACTCAAAAACTGGCACTCATACTGCTCGCACTCGGATTGTTGATCATGGGGATCTATGCAGGAGTGGCGTCCCGGAATCCGACCGCGATCCTTCGGGCATGCGGCGAAGCTGCGAACAAGCCGCTCTGCTACTCGGAACATATCGAAAACACACTTCGCACGCGCGGAATTCCCGCCGCGTTCGACGCGCTCGCTATCGCATATGATCACGATCCCGGTTTTGCAGGCACCTGCCACGCACTCACACATAATTTAGGAGATGCCGCCTATGATGAATTTCATAAGACAGGGGAAACAGAGCTGACCAGCAAGGCTTCGTACTGCGGGTACGGTTTCTATCACGGATTCTTAGACGCGTTGTTCCTCGATACGAATGATCTCGATGAGGCACGCGCTTTTTGCACATACATCGGTCAGAACGTTCCGCATCCACCGGCGCCCGAGTTCGCCGAAGGATCGTGCTACCACGGGATCGGACATGGGATCACCGACGGTACCGATCCCAGTCTCTGGGGAGACGAAATGCGTCTTGCAAAACCCGGCCTCAAGCTCTGCGAACAAGTTGCCGACGGAAATGAGACGTGGCAGATGCGATGCTCAACGGGTGTATTTAATGCGATCGGGAATATGTATCTCGATCCGAAATACAAACTTGCGTCTGACCCCGATCCGTACGCGCTCTGCAAAAAAGGGAACTTTGCTCCGGTGGATGAGTGGTCATGCTACAACCAGATGAATACGCAGGCTGCCGCGCTCGGTAACGGCGAGTTACCGGCGATCATCGCATATACGGACGCGATCAAGGATCAGGAGATGCGATTGGTTGCCATGAAAGAAGCCGTCTCATATTACATTCAACTGTTGAAGCATGCAGAGCGATCGCTCTCGGTCGACGAAATGAATTTGTGCGGATCGCAGCCGACCGATGTGTTGCGTGACGGATGTGTGCGTGGACTCGTGGGCGGAGTATTCGAATTCGGTTCGCCCGGACAGCAGTACACGGAAGCGTTGAATGTCTGCAACAACGGAACGCTCGCAGACGGTCTGCGCGGACCATGCTTCTCTGAGGTCGTCGTACTCACACAATATTATTTCAAGCCTGATGTGATCACTCGAGTGTGTGACGACATACCTGGCGAATACGCGTCGGCGTGTCGATCGCTATGACCCTGAGCAGGCGCATGCTGGTTGGCGTCACAGTAAGTAGTGTTGTCGTCGGTGTCTTCGCGGCAGTGTACGTAGCTCCCGCGAGTGAAGCGGTAGCAATTCAGGCGTGTAATGACGGTCCTGCGCAGTTTGCATCCATTTGCTACACCGAGCTCATCGAGCGAATTCTTCAGGACGATGGGCTCGCAGCCGCACTGTCCACGGTCGCGCAAGTGAGTGATGCGGACGCCCAGTTCAGCCGCTACTGTCACAGCAATATGCATGATCTCGGTCGGTCGGCATTTAAGCTCTATGATTCGCACGGATCTATTGCGATATCGCCTGAGCTTTCATACTGCGGGTACGGCTTTTACCATGGGTTCATGGAAGAAATGTTCGCGCAGACAGGCACATTAGATGGTGCGCATGCGTTTTGCGACGCGCTCGGCTCGAAACTTTCGAATCCGACGATGGCAGTCAGCAATTGCTATCACGGCATCGGACACGGTATTACCGACGGATATGATCCGCGCACATATCGAAATGCGGTTGCGCTAGCCGCCCCTGGTCTCGAGCTTTGCGCACAGATATCGCCCGACGATGAATTGCACCGTTCATGTGCACTCGGTGTATTCAATTCGGTCGAGTTGATGTTCGAAGATTCTGAGTCAAAACTTGTACTGACCGACGGGCCTTTTTCCTTGTGCGCTGAGCCCTACACTGAACTTGAAAAAGATTCCTGCTATCTGGAGATGAGTATCCTATCGGTGACGCTTAATCATGGAGATCTCGACGCATCCTTTGAATCGATTCGCTCCGTAGAACCAGAATACTTATCGCGCTCAGCCAAATACATTTCACTCTTTTTGATAGGGCAGAATCGGACTGCAAAGGATATTCTTGCAGCATGCAAGAATCGGTATGACCATATCGTCGATGATTGTATACGAGGTATCACCGTGGGACTGATCAAGTACGGAGCGCCCAAACATGAATACGATGAGGCCATCGTTTTTTGCGGCAGCAACGAATTGAATGCGCGAGAGAGAGATGTGTGCGCTGTCACGTTCGTTACAAATGACTCGTACACGCCCGCGGATCGTTACGCGGCGTGTAAGCGCTTACCGACTGAGCTTCGGCCTCCTCTGTGTACTCGAGTATAGTGTACGATTATGTTTCAACGCTTTAGGAGGTCTATGCGATTGCGCGGGATGATTATCGCAGCCACTGTGATCTCCGCCCTCGGAGTATTCGCGTATCTTGGCTACATAGGTGTGCCGGCGGTATTCATGAGCGACGATGTGCTTGCGCGACAGCAGATAGCGCTCTGTAGGAGCAGTGTCGGGGAAGAGGCGAAAGAGATCTGCTACCAAAAAACCCTTCCGGCACTTATGGACACGGGGCTCTCGATGGAGCGAACATTTGCAGTGCTCACGCAGGTGCTCAAGCTCGACCGTACATATCAGTCGTGTCACGTGCTCTCGCACCTCATCACGTCCAAAGAAGTCGCAAAGGACCCGTCTCAGTGGATGGATGTCATCGTCCGTTCTCCGCTTACGATCTGCGGACAGGGTGCCGTACACGGCGCCTTCCAGGAGCGATTCCGCGCCGAATCATTCCCGGACGCTACAGCAGAGACGCTTGGCGGAATGCTCGACGGTGTTTGTGATCCGCGGGACGGATGGAATCCTACGTTCATCGATCGTTCCAGTTGCATGCACGGCATGGGACATCTGTTCCTGTACGTAACCGGCGCCGATATTATGAAATCCGTCGCGCTGTGCGATGCGCTCGGGAAACGACCGGACGCCGACTTTACACAAACATGTACGGAGGGCGTATTCATGCAGCTGTATCAACCGCTCGAACCGGAGGACAAGACCCTGATACATGCGATCGAGGCGGATGCGAAAGACACTAAAAAATATTGCGCACAATTCACAGGCGCTGCACACAATGCGTGTGTGAAAGAAAGCTGGCCTGCGGTCCAGGGTAGTGCGAGCGATCCGAAAGTATTCGAGGCGCTCTGTAAGCAGCTCACCAGTTCCGAGGCGGTGCGATACTGTGCCGAAGGGTTGATGTATCCCGTTATCGAGGTCTTGCATTATGACGTACCAGCAATACAGAATTTTTGCGAAGGTATTGAGGACGGCGAGATGCGGAATATTTGCTGGGCACGGTCTGCATCGAAATTCATCTGGGCGGACCGGTCGAATACCGCGCAGGCGATCTCTATGTGCGTCGCCGCGCCGGATGGATCAAAGCCCGCCTGCTGGAACGAGCTCATCAACTATGCCGAATCAGGCATGGAAAAGAACTCGCCGGGTGTGAAGAAGCTTTGTGCAGATATGCCGACGCCTTTCAAAGACACGTGCGTGAGCCGGACGCAGAGTCGCCTGTAATGATGGATATGATGCATCTACTATACTGACCTGTATGGCGAACGTATCCCTAAGCAATACCTTTCTTACACGTGCTGCAGGCGTGATCGCGCTCGTGCTCATTGCGGCTTTCGCATATAACGTGGTGAGACCGCCTTCCTCGTCCGCAGAAGCAAGCGCGGAGGCGATATTGCAACACTGCAACACCGCCGCATCAGACCACTCGCCATGTTACGAGGCCGAAGTAGCACAGCTGTATCCCACATTTTCTGTGCCACAGATATTCGATGTGATCCGCGAGATACGGGCTGAGGATCCGTCGTATCAATTCTGCCACGTGCTTGCGCACAAGGTGGGTGAGCGGGTCGTTGCGGAGGATCCTGATCGGTGGGTCGACGCCATTCCGCTTAATCCGCCGAGCGGGTACTGTTCCAACGGATTTATTCACGGGGTTGTCGGGGGGCGATTCCGCGCGGAAGTGTTGAGCGATGAAACACTCAAAACATTTATGCACGACTTTAAGCGAGCGTGTGAACCGCGTGATGATTGGCATCCCAGCGATCTCGACAAAGCGATCTGCTACCACGGCATGGGTCACTTGTATGACTTCATCACGAATGCCGATCTTGATCGTGCGCTCGGTCTGTGTGCCGAGACCGTCCCGAATGAGTTCCGGCGTGTGTGTGTGGAAGGTGTGTTCATGCAGATATTTCAACCGCTTGAGCCCGATGACTTTGCGTTGATCGAACAGATGAAAGTGAAGCCGACAAAAGACACGGTCCGTCAGTTCTGCGCGTCGTACAAGGACGCAGAGTACGTCGGGGCATGTTTGCGGGAGAGCTGGCCCATGTACCAGGGAATGTTGGATGGAACGGGTGCGGTGGAGTATTGTGCAGGCCAACCGAACGCTGAGCATGAGGATCGATGCTACCAGACCGTCTTTTCAATTATCGGAAGGCAAATGCTCGCAAAGCCCGACGTGCAACTGCACGCGTGTACGATCATGCCCGAAGAGCGAAGACAAATGTGTTACTCGGTCATCGCCGATACGATCCTCGAGGAAGACAGGGGAAATGCGAGCGGTGCGCTCGCGTTCTGCGACCGCGCAGGGGGTAATTACGTCGATTCGTGTATCTCGTATCTGATCCGGGCAGCGCGGTTCAATTTCGGGTCGAGCCAGGATCAGTACAGTAATTTTTGTGCAGCGCTCCCGGCAGCTCGCCGCTCTGAGTGCGGCGAAGCGCTCCCTCGTGCCGGCATATAACACGTATGTCGTTCGTTCTCGTGAATTCGTACAGGTTCGTGATCGCGGTGCTCGTGCTCGGAGTGTTTTCTGTAAGTGCGCCGGTTTTTGCACACGACACCGGTTTTTCATATGTTGCGACGTCCACACCGTACGTAGTCGACGTGGGATATGACCCGGCGATATTCGTCGCCGGAGATTCCGTTCGCTTCGATCTTGTGCTCAATGACGAGCGAACGGGAAAGCCTGTTACGTTCGATCAAGTGTGGGTGCGTATCACGAGCGCGGATGGCACGCTGCTTGCAACAGGATTGTACAAACAACCATTCGGACCGACCACATTGCTCTACACATTCGCACTGCCCGGCTCGTATGAATTACAGCCGAGTTTCCGTGATGCATCCGGAAAGGAACTCGCGGTCTCAAAGTTTCCGATACAGGTATCAGAACCGGAGCCAGCCGCATCGCCCGTCACGCGATATGCGACACCGCTTGGCCTATTCGTTGCAGGCGTAGCGCTCGGAATTGCGGGTACTCGAGCACTCCGTGGGCGCAGTCGGGGCTAGCAGTGGCAGCCCGGCTTGTACACAGTCGGAGGAGGGTCTTGAGGTGCTAAACTGGACCGATATGGCACGCGTGGCAATCAACGGCTTCGGCCGCATCGGTAGGTGTTTTTTACGGTCATCATACGGCCGCGCAGAGATCGAGATCGTCGCAATTAATGACCTGACGACCCCGGAAAATCTCGCGTATCTATTAAAATACGACAGCGTATACGGCAGGGCACCGTTCTCCGTTTCGTCCGAACCCGGCGCGCTCATCGTGGACGGAAAAAGGATTCCGGTCCTCGCAGAGCGTGAGCCGGCAAAGCTTCCGTGGAAAGACATGAACGTGGACATCGTTATCGAATCCACTGGCTTCTTTACTGACGGCGAAAAGGCGAAAGCACACGTGGATGCGGGTGCAAAGCACGTCATCATTTCCGCCCCGGCCAAGGGTGTGGGAGCTGATACGATCCTAATAGGCGCCAATGAAGATGCGTTCGGCGGTAGTTCCGTTACATCGAATGCGTCGTGCACCACCAACGCCGCGTCTCCGCTTATCGGCGTTTTGGACGAAGCTATCGGAATTGAGCGAGCACTCCTGAATACGACCCATGCATACACAGCAACACAATCAATTGTCGACGCTCCCGCAGCAGACGACTTCCGACGCGGCCGTGCAGGTGCGCACAATCTAGCGCCGTCTTCGACCGGAGCCGCTAAGGCAACGGCGCTCGCATATCCGCAGCTCGCTGGAAAATTCGATGGCATCTCGATCCGTGTACCTGTCATCGCGGGCTCCATGGTAGACGTGACCTTCGTTCCGAAGCGTGCGACCACCGTTGAAGAAGTGAACAATGCGCTCAAAGCAGCCGCCGCGTCAGACAAGTGGAAGCGCGTATTTGCGGTCACTGAAGAGGCGCTCGTATCTTCGGACATTCTCGGACTTCCGTACGGATCTATTGCGGATCTGACAATGACGCGCGTTGTAGACGGCATGCTGGTCAAGGTACTTGCCTGGTACGACAATGAAATGGGATACACGCATACGCTCGTCGAGCACGCTGTTGCCATAGCGTCACGAAAATAGAATGAAGGTCTACTTTGCGGCAGATCACGCAGGCTTTGATCTCAAAAATGTATTGCTGAATTTTGTACGTGGCGAACTCGGTCACGACGTTGAAGATTGCGGTGCATTCGAGAAGGATGCCAACGATGACTACCCGGAAATAGTCGCCGGCGCATGCCGAAGCATTGTGCGCGACCTCACCGAAGGCATCGAATGCAGGGGCATCATCCTCGGCGCATCAGGCCAGGGAGAGGCGATGGCGGCAAACCGTTTCAATGCCGTTCGTGCTGCCGTGTACTACGGCAGTACCGGCTCGCAGACCGATGGTGGCGGCATGTCGCTCGACATGCTGGCATCGATCCGTGGCCACAATGATTCCAACGTACTCTCGCTCGGGGCGCGCTTTTTATCGGAAAACGATGCAAAAAATGCCGTGAAAACATGGCTTGCTGCCCCGTTCACGGGAGATGAGCGACACGTGCGTCGCATCGGAAAACTCGATACACTGCAGGGACAATCCGGTCTATGAAGTACTTGTGCGATCCGCATGTTCTGCCGACGAATACCTGTCCGCCGGATCTTATTGAGCTGGGCAATCGCACCGCGTCAGTCCTCGAATTCGCGCCGGAGATCCAGCTCGATTGCGCCGACGGCGTATTCGCACCGGTGATCTCGTGGCC
>JAGOTU010000089.1 GCA_018061585.1 Minisyncoccota bacterium
TTGTAGGGCCTCGACGCTCGAGCCAGCGAGTGAGATCGGCATGTTCGATTCGCGAAAAGAGCGTGTTGTTCGCGGCGAACGCGCCATTCCTGATTCGTCTACCGGAATTCCAGTGATACGCCCACAGAAATGCGATTACAGACGCGAACACGGAAAGCGTACTTGAGCCTCGCTCGAAGTAGAGCATTGCGCTTGAAAATACCGCGAACACAACCGTCGCGCATACGTTCAAATTCCGCTGATCCGTCTGATAGCGACGCAGTACCAGGTCCAAGTTGTTCATGTGGCACCTCCACGCGCAGCATGGCCGTACGCGTCTTGTATGTCAACTTCGGCGATCCGCATGTCAAGGCGTCGCCTTGACATGCTTTGAGTTGAGAGCTCTATAGTGGAAGGCTAAACCTTCCACCAGAGAGCTCAGCGGCGGGAGGCGAGTGCGCTCTTGATCGTTTCGGGATCTGCGTACTCCAATTCCGAGCCGGTCGAGAGCCCACGACCCAGCGCGGTCACAGTCACCATGGGGTGCTCCGCGGTGATCTCTTCGCGCAATCGCACGGCTGTCGCGTCGCCTTCGGGGTTGGCGGGGAACGCGAGAATGATCTCGTTCAATTCGAACCGGTCCTTGATAGTGCGCATTAACTCTTTTACGCGTAGTCCTGTCATTTGTTCAGATGCGAGCGAGATGGTGCCGCCGAGTACAAAGTAGCGACCGCGGAATGTTCCGCTGCGCTCTATAGCATGGAGATCGGCGTCGGACGCGACGACCGAAAGCTGCGTGTCGTCACGTTGAGAGTTTGAGCAGATACCGCAAATGTCCGTCTTCGTGTTCTTCGATGAGCCGAAGTAGCGCATGCAACTCTTGCATTGCAACACGCTCCCACCAAGCTCCTGGATCGATTCGATCATCTCGCGACGGAGTGACGGCGATGAGCGCAGAAGATACTGCACAAACCGTTGTGCCTGGCGCGGCCCGATACCGGGAAATTTTTCAAAGAGTGCGGACAGACGCTCAATAGGATCCATTGCGAGGAGTATACCCCACAGATAAATCTGCAGGGTGAACCAATTTAGAACGGAGCATCTTCACCGCCCTCCACCTGGGTTTCCTGCACAAAGTCGCCGAAATCACTCTTGTCGATAGACATGAACGTTGCCTTTTCTTCGTCGAAGCGGAGCGACACTTTACCGACGGGACCGTTACGGTGCTTTTCAATGAGGATCTCGGTCACACCGTTCTTGTCGTTCTCGGCCCGGTTGCCCTGCATGTCTTCGCGGTGGATGAACATGACGATGTCAGCATCCTGTTCGATCGAGCCGGAGTCGCGCAGGTCGGATAGTCGAGGGCGCCCGCCGCGCTGTTCAACGGCGCGTGATAGCTGCGATAGCGCAAGTACCGGCACATCGAGCTCACGGGCCATCCCTTTAAGTGAACGGGAGATCTCTGTTACTTGCTGCACAAGGTTGTCCTTGGCGCGCGTATCCGACGGAACGATGAGCTGAAGGTAGTCGACGATGATGAGTCCAAGATCCTTTTCGGCCTTCAAGCGCCGTGCGACCGATCGCATCGATAGAATCGTAGCGCCCGGCGCATCGTCGATATAGATCGGAGCTTCCGACAGTGTTGCTATACCGCGCTGGAGACGCTCGAAGTCGTCGTCTTTACGGATCTTGCCGGTGCGCAGTTGCCACGAGTTCACCTTGGATTCGGATGCAAGCATGCGGTCTACTAATTGTTGCGACGACATTTCTAGCGAGAATATACCGACAGGTGTCTTGTGCTTAACAGCGGTCATGCGAGCGATATCGAGCGCGAGTGCTGTCTTACCCATGGATGGGCGCGCAGCAAGGATGATGAGGTCGGATTTTTGAAAGCCGGAGAGCATATTATCGAGTGCGGGGAAGCCGGACGGGACGCCGCGCATGGCGCCGTCGTCCTTCTGCAGCCTCTCCAGGCGTTCCCATGCTTCTGCGAGCTCATCCTTCAATTGAGAGAACTTTCGGACGGATGAGCCCTGAGTGATAGCAAAGATTGATCGCTCGGCTTCGTCGAGTACCGACTCTACCTCGCGCTCTTCCTGGAAACCGAGCTCAGAAATATTGATACCGGCATCAATGAGCTTGCGAAGGTTGGATTTCGTCTGCACGATCTCGGCGTAGTGTTTTGCAACACCGGGAGAAACAGAAAGATTCGACAGTTCAGCCAGCGCCGAGAGTCCGCCTACATCTTCGAGTTGTTTTCTGTCCTTGAGGATGCCGGCTACGGTCTGTACATCGACCGGTGTGGACTTTGCATACAAGCTGAGCATGGCATCATAGATGGTGCGATGCATTCCGGAATAGAATGAGTCCACTTGCACGACGTCAACGACATCGAACATGGCACCCGAGTTCAAAAGGAGAGTGCCCAAGAGGGCCCGCTCAGCATCGAGATTCTGTGGAGGGATCCGCAGATTCGGGTACGCCGGACTTGTCACACGTCGCCCCGTATCCGGTACGTCCCGTTTTTGTCTTGATCGGTTGCGGTCCTCGGCCATGGGTGCATAGTACAGCACCCTGGCGAGGGGTCCCGCGCAGAAGATCTGCCCGAAGGAGAGGATAGTCTGTGGATAGCGGGAGGGTATTTCGGGGCTACAGCTAGCCCCTTGACGCCACCTTCAGGATTTGATACAACCTAAACCACAGGTGTAAAAATAGTCAAATATACGCCCTGTAGGAACCATTCAAATCCATTTAGATAAATACACAATTACCATGCTTTCATTCTCACCAAAACTAGTGACGAAGGAGCTCCTGCTCGAATTGCCGGACCGCTCTCGCCGCGTGCTCGTAGACCGATTTGGCCTCTCTTCCAAGGGGGAACAGCGCACACTCGACGCGATCGGCCAGGAATACGGCATCACTCGTGAGCGCATTCGACAGATCGAGAACCACGGACTTGCCGCGGTTCGCGACTCTGATTCGTATTCGACGCACGAGATAACTCTCGAGGACCTCAAAAAAGCGCTTCTCACGCTCGGTGCGGTGCTTGCCGAAGAGACCGTGCTTGAGCATGTAGCTAAGCAAGAGGCAGATCACAATCACATCGTATTCCTCCTCACCGTCGGGCATCCGTTTTCATTCGCGCGCGAGAACAACGATTTCAAGGCGCGATGGCACGTTGATGAGCAGCTCGCTGAACAGGTAGAGAACGCGCTTTCGAGCCTCTACGAGGCGCTCGAACCGAATCGCCTCACTCCGGAAGACGAATTCTTGCAGCTTTTTGCAAAGCATCTGAAGCAGGAGGGTGTAAAGACTCGTCCGGACGAAGTGCTTTCACGCTGGCTCTTGATATCGAAGCGCATCGGCCGCAACCCGCTCGGCGAGTGGGGTCGTACCGAATCTCCGCACGTCCGCATCAAGAACACGCGCGATTTCGCGTATCTTACGCTCAAGCGTCACGGATCTCCGATGCACTTCACCGAAGTAGCGCAGGGTATCGAGAAGCTTTTCGGTCGCGAAACACATCCTGCGACCACCCACAATGAACTCATCAAGGACGGCCGCTTTGTTCTTGTCG
>JAGOTU010000015.1 GCA_018061585.1 Minisyncoccota bacterium
TCGCGCTCGCGGGTGCCGCAACGGCCAAAGCAATGGAAATGATCGATACGTCGACCACGCTCGGCGTCCTCGCATCCATCGGATGCGGCGGACTCACCGCCGGGATCATGGTTTTCGTCGGTCTTGCAACAACCATCTACCACCGGAGGGCAACTCGTTTATGAAAAAGAAGCACCATCGCTTACACGCGAGCGGTGCCGTATCACAGATGATCGCTGCGATGAGTAGTGCGTACGAGCCTGAACCCTGTAATACGTGCGGGAACTGCACGCTGATGAAGTACGAAACAGTCATCCGATGTGATGCCTGCGGACACGAAGAGGCAGCATCGCCTGTACAGATGCATTGAGAAGCAGAATGGCCGGAGTCTCGCGACTCCGGCCTTTTGATATGGCGCTACACACCAACCTCTTTCTTGATCGCAGTTCCCAAATTTGAGAACCGCTCAAGAAATTCGATAGTCGGACATCTCCCGCGCTCGCCGATGACCGGAAAATACGTATCCAGATTCGTTATCGTAGCGCGCAGACCCACCGCTTCGAGTGCTCGCACGGCATCGTGCGGGTCGTCGAGGTACGAATCCTGTACGAGCTCGACCCACCTACCGCCGATCTCCCGACTTATAGTCCATCGGCCGCCCCGCACGAACGGCAAATACGTCTCTGTCATCATCGCCTCCTCTGCTGTCTTCCTTGAAAGAACAAAGCCCGCATGTTGCGGGCTTTGTTCCGGGCAATTCTCGCGAATCGTCAAGAACGAAGACCGCCACGCGGGCTTCGAAGGACGACTACGACGATGGAATTGCGATTCATATATTCTGTATATCACGGCAGTCGAGTGGCGCAACAGGGGCAGCTCGTTGAACAATGCGCCCGCCTCGGGTACTGTGTCGCAAGCAGACATGGAACCGAGGAGCGATGGATGCCCGAAGACGTGAACATAGATGCCACTGTTGTGAGCGTGACGCAATCCGGAAAGTACGGCGTCGTCAGATTCGCGGCGCCGTACGACGGGCTCGAATTAGCGGTCATCAATGACGAGACCAAGGGTCGCATCAAGGTGATGAACCGTCTCGACGGCCCGCTCAAACGTCATGCCAAGGTGCAGATCCTCCGGCTCCAGCGTCATTCAGAGGCATTCGTCGCGCTCGAGATCGCGTAGCCGAGTATTGCGCACGCTAGATCTTCCAACGACCGGAGTCCCACTCCGGTCGTTTTGCTTTGAGCACCCGCAGCGGGTAGGATGACCGCGGTCTAATTGGAGAGCCCCATGCATATTTCGGACCTGCCGAATGAGTATCACCTGCTGGCCCGGAGTTCGGATCAGCACCAGCTCGCCGCTGCACTGCAAGGTGCGCTCGGCACCGAGACCGGTTTTGAGTTTTACGAACCGATTCTCGGGACGAAGCGTTCGGGTCGATTGTTTTCAGTGCTTCCGCATCCGAAGGGCGACCCGATCACACTCGAGCTCACGCCGCGCGTCATTGCACACCAACTGTTGCAGTTGATCAAACAAAACGACGTTCGATTTGATGCGAGCGAGCAGTATCCGGGCTTCCGCCAGGGATGGGAGATAAACAAGCTTTCCATCGAAGGGCGTCCGGCGGCCGTCGTCTGGGCGACCTGGACGTGCGGCTGATCCGCCCACTCAACACCGCAGCGGTCCGAAGTCGGACCGCTTTTCTTTTAAAGTATTCAGGGGTAGTGTTTTCTCAGGCAAACAGAGGGAGTCTTCGATGAGCGAACTCTTAGTTAAACCGACTGACAGCGATCGACTCGCGCAGCTGAAGATCGGGATCATGTGCGTGTTTCTGGCAGCCATGGTGCTCGGGCCTGTGGCGGAGTATTTGCCGGACATCAACTCGGAGCGAGCGTATCGCCTCGTGGCGCTCGCCGGCCTCGCGATCGGTCTGCACATCCCCCGCTCATGGTGGACATCATGATCGGCGGGATCATTATCGCGCTTATGGTCATCGGTTTCGCGGCCATGTGGTATTACGACTACTGACGGAGGTCCTCGTGCAGCGTGAATTCGTCGAGCCGATGCAATGGCTCGTATACGGCATCCTGTTCATGGCGGCTCTTGGCAACATGGTCGCGGCGTTTAGAATGCCACACAGCCCGATCACACCGGAAATGCGTTTGCATGACGCGATCGGCCTATCGCTGACCCTGTGCATGATATTCGGGGCCAAGTGGGCATTCGAATATGCATGGACGGGAGTCGACAACCTAGTCACCCTTTTCTGTTCATTCGCATTCGCGACGCTCGCAGCTATGGAATACCTGCTCAAGCGCATCCTTGAACTTCCTCCGCCACGCAGGCGTTAACGCGAACCCCGGCCGGAATCGCTCTCGCGATCCCGGCCTTTTGTTTTTAAGACATTTCAGGGACTACTTGACACTGCTTTCGGGTTAATGCACTGTAAGTTTCGGTAAATATCTGATACAGGGGTGCGCAGATGAGAGAGATGTTGATCGGAGTGGAGCTCAAGTCCGTCGAGACGAATCCGATGGGTGTCGTAAAGTTCAGCCACGAAGGCAAGACGATCGGCGCGGTCGACGTGCGCCTTTCGATCGACTGTTCGTTCGACTTCGCCTTTCGCAAATTCGTGCAGAGCGAGTGGAACTGGCAGATCGACGATCCGCACATCGACGAAATGCTGCGTATCTACCGCAGCGAGATCGCAGCCGGAACCGACTACCGCAACATGACCTACCGATTCATCCCGTTGAATTCGCTGAACCCGTGGCAATCGCCGTGGAGGCTCACGGAAGACAAGAGCGACATCTACGTTCCGAAAGTCGCCTAACGTGGAAGACGCGACACGCTTGTACGTCGCCGGGTTCGGCAATGCTGATGTGGATGTAATCCTTAAATCGGCTTCCATCACCGCGATCATCATTGCGATCCTGAGCGCAGCAGCAGTCCTGTATCTGACCAATAGGAAGAAATGACCTCGCCCGCAAACAGAGAAAGCGAACCAAGATGATCAGTCTCCGAATGGAACGACTCGCGCAAGAGATCCACAAGCGATATCCGCGCAACCGTCCCAAAAAGCCGGCACAGAGACTCGCAGAGCGGGCCCGGCACAAAAAGTTGCGGAAAGACGAAGGTCCGATCATGCTGCACCGAATGCGTAACGAGCCCCGCACCTTGAACGAAGCGATGGCTGTTGCCGCCGGCATGGTCCTGGGTCATCAGCTGGGATGCCGTCGCATGAGCGAGGCCGACGTGATGAGGATCATTCAACGCGTTACATAGATCCTCCGCTCTTTTTGAACACAAACGATCGATGTCACACCTGACCTCGGTCGTTTTTACTTGTCTGACGCGCCACGGGTATGCCTAGCCGGGCGTGACCCAGGTGCAACTCGGGGGTAGGATACTCTGAATGAAATCGTTCTCACAGGTCATATTCAAGGTCGGGATCAATCCGTGCGTGATCCCGCCGTACGACGTGATGGAATACGTGTTCAAGCAGGCCAAGAAGCGCTCCGGTCCAATCCCCGTTCGCGGCACCATCAACGGCGCTCAATACATCCAGACACTCGTTAAATTCGCAGGCTTCTGGCGACTCTACATCAATGGCCCGATGCTCAAAGCATCCAAACGTAGGGTGAACGACGTGGCGTCGATCACCATGGAATTCGATCCGAGCGACCGCACCGTGCTCCCGCACCCGGAGTTCGAGAAAGCCTTGTCGCGCGATCCGCGTGCGATCGCAGCATTCGGCTCATTGAGCCCGAGTCACCGCAAAGAGATCAATCGGTATCTCAACGGCATCAAGCGCGATACCACCCGCACCAAGAATATCGGCATCGTAATGGACTATCTTGTAGGCAAAAAAGTAAAAGGCCTCAAGGCAGTTCTGCGCGTGCAATAAGGCTTTTGGCAGCCGCTTTTGTGTATTGACGTACCGCTCAATAGTGGTATAATACTAGGTAGTACAAACCCCCTTCTCACTCGTGGAGCTACCGGATGTCCAAAGCCGACTTCTATCTCATCCTGATCACCGCCTTCGCTGTCGCCGGCCAGTTCATGAGTCATGAATCACGTCACAGCGGTACGGGATTCGATCGACTGATTTGGAACATGATGTTCGCACTGAACGCCGCGTTCACCGTGTGCGTCATCGAAGACATCAATGCGGCATTCTTCCACTTCTCCGGATACCCGGGCAAGATGGTCGCGCTCGTGCTGGTCTACACTATCTTCGCCGAAGTCCCCCGCCGCGGCATGGACAAACTATGCCGCGAGCACATCTTCAAGGATGTCCCGAAGACGATCGGTTGATCACGAAGGGCTGATCTTTCTCAACGATCTGAGCTCTGCTTAGGTCGTTTTGATTTGGACACAGCGAGGCTATACTTGCCCGCATGGCAACCAAAACATACAAAGGTGCTTGCCACTGCGGCGCCGTTACGATCGAAGCAAATATCGATATCAGCGCGGGTACACAAAAGTGCAACTGCACCTACTGCCACAAGGCGCGTTCGTGGAAGGCGTTCGTAAAGCCGCCTGCGTTTCGCTGGCTCTCCGGCGAAGACAAAGTATCTGCCTATCGCACAAATGAGTTCACTGCAAAAAAATACCACTGCAAAGGATGCGGTATGTTTACACACGAGCACGGAAATGCCGAATGGATGGGCGGCGAATTTGTAGGGATTCAGATCGCAGTTCTAGAGAATGTAGATCAGGACGAGCTGGCGAACGCCCCTATCACTGTTGCCGATGGATTCCACAACAATTGGATGGAGACCCCGGCCGACGTACGCAATCTCTAATTCGCTCGATCCCACAGGGATTCAGCCCGGTATTGCATTGACGCGCCTCGGCTATGCCTAGCCGGGCTGCGATCCCAGATGTTCGTGGGACCGAGGCATCGCTGGCAAACCATCTATTTGCGGAGTAGGATGCCGCTGGGAAACAATCGGAGCGATCAATGACGGTACAGTTGGCAATCACGCTTTTTAGCGTCATCGCATTCATCTCTGGTCTCTACTTGCTACTCACCTGCCTGAATGGTCCGCACCCAAAGCGCCGGTTCGCGATCGGGATCATCTGCATGCTAGGCGGCGGACTGATCTCGATCTATCAATTCACGCATTTGTAGGAGGTGCGAATGTCGGATACAAAGACGATAGCAGATGCGATCGCCGAGTCACTGCCGAGCGCCGTCGACAACGAAACTGCGTTTCGCATTGCGATTGTGCGGGCGCGCGAAAAAGGCTCGCCCGATGGATTCGTGGTCGGTGATCCCGTCGTTGTCGACGGTATTCCGGAGCAGCTGAAGATCAAGGAGATCAACGGTGACGAAGCGGTTGTATGGATCTGCGGCAACGAATCATCTGCTCGCACTATCGCCTACGACGAACTGATCGACATGGGCGTAATGGTGAACGAGATGTTCATTGCGCTCACCGAGGTGCAGTTCGGCGACCGGCAGACCAAGCACTGAAACAGAGAAGGAGACCACCATGCTAATTATTGCAGTTGCAGTAGCCTTCGTATTCGTCATGTGTTTTGCGACCCGAGCCATGGATAGCTACTGGCGCGAGCCTGCTAATTATCGGATTCTGTACATGGGCATCGGGCTCTTGGTCGGAGCGATCGGCTATCTGATCACTTTCACAGGGTTCCGTCTGGCTAGCCTTCCGCTCGACACCGGACTGTTCTTTATCTACCTGCTTGCGATCGATTGCCTCGTCATGATCGTCGGGATGCTCGGGATCCGCTATGCCGATTGGCTACTGAACAGGATCCTGGAACCCCGTCGGCCCGATCAGGACTGAGCAAATGCACAAGCAGTCGATCTTTACCGCACTGTGGTATATCGTCTCGGGCATTGTTGCCGGCATGATCGTTTCGGTCGTATTGCCGCAGATGTTCACTATTCGGCACCACCCGCTGCACGTACTGCTCATCTGCATGATCATCGGCAGCTTCATCGGATTCGTGTTCAGCTGTAATGCCAAGAAATAGCGGCCGGAGTCCCCTGCGACTCCGGCCGATTCCTTTTCTCGACAGCCCCTAGCCAATCTTCATGTAGTAGGTAAAATCTCGGCAGGAGGTGCCCCATGGCAATCGCACAGTTGGATGTCCTGGTCGTCGGAATGCATGTGCCGACGTACGTCGCGTCCATCAACAAGGCCCAATCCTGGGCGCAAGAACGGAAGATCGATGCGTCTATCGCGTTTTTCAATACGAACCACGAAGGTGCGCCGCGGTATTTGCGCGACTTCGATCTGAGCATCATGTTCGTGTCGAACGAGATCGGCGAAAGCGCCGAAGCAATGGGCCACCACTGCGACGACATGCTGCATGCGATGCGTCTGCGGGTGAAGCGTCCGCTCATCGTGCTCGATGAGACCACGCTCGATCTGGTAGAGGCATTCGAGCAGGATGGATGCCAGGTGGAACTTCGTCCCGCAGACGGAACCGTCGAAGAGGCACTCAAGAGCCTCGCGGCATGACTCGGTTACCGGCCGGGATCCCCTTTGTGGATCCCGGTCTTTTTGTATACCCTAGCGAATAGTCATTTTGAGGCGTAGGATTTTGATGGGAGGAACTGCACATGCAACAGACGACGAGTCGACTGAAACTTCCGGACGGTGTGTCCCCTGCGATGGCGTGGGTTGCACTCGGTGGCGCACTGTTTGCGATCCTCATGCCGTTTATGGGCATGGCAAATGGTGAGAATTACATCAAGCTCGCGGTAGTGGTCGGCGGGATCTGGGCCCTTTTGCCCACCCCCGGCACCACCCGAAATCACCCCTAACCCGGGGATGGCATTATGAAAAAGGTCTGCGCATTTACTTCCCGCTACAATCGCTCCGTGCGAATGGTTGCGGCGATCGTGTTGTTCGTCGCAGGAGTTGCGTCACAGTGGTTCATGCTTGCGAATGCAACAGAGCCGCAGAACGACGTCTGGACCCTCTGCTCGCTTCTTGTAGCTATTCTGTTTGCTGCTGTCATATTGCCGATCGTAGTCAGTATCCTCAACGACGATCAAGAGGCGGCCGGAATCGGCCCGCTCTGCACCTACTGACTTGCGGCACGCATGCCAAACGCCGGAGTCCCCTGCGACTCCGGCCATTCTCTTTGCGATTTCTAACAAGCGCAGTACCATCGTCGGAGACGGAGGTACAACAATGGGTCTGAGCCTGCATAAACTCGAAAATATGATCGCCGACCGCGCGCTCGTTCCGCCGCAGAATTCCCACACCGCACGACAACTGGGACTCCCTGCCGCACATCACGCAAAAAAGATCGGCGAAGAGGCCATTGAACTCGGCATAGAACTTTTGCGCGGCGATCATGACAAGATAGTCGACGAAAGCGCCGATCTGATCTATCACCTACTGGTTGGCCTACGACACGCCAACGTAAGTCTTGCCGATGTGGAGCACGAACTCGCATTGAGGCACACGCAGCAGACCGGATGCCCCAAGCTTGATCGTAAGGGCACATGAAAACAGGCCGGAATCCCCTCGCGGATTCCGGCCTTTTGTTTTTTCGCGATGTACCAGAGTTCGACTCTAGTACAAATCAAGATTGTCTCGAGGTTTAACATCCGGGTGAACTTCGCTGCAAGATATCTATACTAAAAAAGTTTCAGCCGCTCTCTGCGAGCGGCTGATGGACAAGCGGAATCACCACTTGTCATTGCGAAGAGCTTCGAGGGACGCGTACAGCGCAGACAGCGAGGCTTCTACGAGCGGGCCGTTGGCCCATCCGTATCCGGCTTTGCCGAGCCCACAGACCGTATCGACGTATCGCATGTCGGTCAGCTTCTGGGTGATGCGCGGATCGTAGCTGTAGAGCTTGATCTCGTGCATACCCTGCTTGCATGGCGGCTTTGCGACAACGAACTCCTTGATCTCGGTGCATGGCGCCTTGTAGCAGGCTGAGGCCGGCGCAGCGAAACCGAGGGTAGCGAGAACGAAGACGATCGCGACGATCTTATGCATTCTTTATCTCCCGTTGTGAACGGTTTGTATTATACCACGTTTACAAGACTAATGTCAAACTACGTGTTTCATTCACACCCTCCTCTTGCAGCGGGGCTTAACCTCACGGCAAACCATTCGCCTATTCGCGCGAATAAGCGAATGGTTCTTATGTGATGGACGTTTGGTAGGATGCGACAATGCAGGAAAAGAGGATAGTTAAAGTGCGGGTAAAGGCCGGGGCCAAGAACGACCGGATCAAAAAGACGGCGGATGGCTACGAAGTCTCGGTACGAGCCCCTGCCGCAGGCGGCATGGCCAACGACGCGGTGATCGCGCTCGTATCCCGCGAACTATCGGTACCCGCTAAGCGCATCCGCATTACCCGCGGCCTCCGCTCCCCCACCAAAACCCTCGAGTTTTAGAACACCGTACATACACCTTATTCGCCTATTCGCGCGCGACCAATGGTTCTTAGCGGTACTCCGCTTTAGAACCATGAAGTACTCCTGTGGTGAATAAGCGAATGTTTTTTATTAAAAGAATCAGACGGCATCTTGAGGATGCCGTCTGAGATTACTTCTGAAGCAGAGCAAGACACTGCTCTACCCGCGATCTCTCGCTTTCATTCTGGGGACCGAACCGAATCACCATGGGCGACCCCGGCGACCTAAGAGCAATGGTCTTTGCTCGCTCCTCCAACAGGCTAGATCTGAGAAGAAGGTAGCCCGTTGCTGTTTCGCAGTTTCCAGCACGTAAGTCGTTGAGGATTTGATCGCATTCTACGCGCTGCGCGCGTGCAGCGTTGGCGTATTCGCGAAACTGTGCAAGTCGCTCGCTATCCGTCATTGAATCCAATGCTTCCAGTATTTGGTAGCGAGGAATCCCTACATCAACGAGTGAATCTGCAATTTCGCGATTATTTTGCTGCTCTTGGTGTTCACTGAGCCGCATAAACTGCTGTTTCTCGTTTTCGATGCGCGCCTCGCGCGCCGCCGCCTTTTCATATTCGTCCAGAAAGTACTGAGCAACAGGTCTCCATTGATCCAAGACCCCGTTAACGTCAGGTCGGTGCGATGTGGTGCGCATCTATTCCTCCATGATCTTGCCTCATATGACTCTGGCGAGACGCAACAGTCAAGAGCAACTGCCGCAGTCTCGGCACAAAAAGAAAAGGCCTGTCTTCTGCGGACAGGTCCCTTGATGCGATTCGTCAGACGCCGACCGGCAGTCGCATGAGCGCGATGTCGCCCCGATGTGCATCGAACACATCTTTGCGCACAGCGATACCGTACTCAATCTTGTGCGTGCGCCACATCGCGATCACCTCCGCCTCGTTTTCGAGCTGGTAGTGCACACGGTTGGCGCCGACAAACAACGGGACTTCGCCGCGACCGCACATGCCAAAGACGCAGCGGGCAAACGTTTGCACCTCGAGGACCGGATCCCCCAGCCACGCATTCTCCTCGCTCGCTGAGTCCGGCGGACCCGAGAAATAGTAGATGCCCTGTTTGGCGAGCAGTGACCCGATTAGCGTTTCCGATGAAAACATTGCTGCGCTCCTCCGCTTGTGACCGATTCCTGACTTCCGCATCGCACTTTGCTCGCAACACCCCCTCGTGTCAATCTCCTCCCTCGCCGTTTGCTGGACGGGCCGCATCACCTGTGAGAGCCTGCTCCCAGAACCAGGAGGTGGCCGATGCGAACCCTTATGCTTGTTTTGCTGTTCGTCGGAATCCTGCATGCGCCCTTGCATGCCGCAGAATTCGCCAAGTGTGATCTGGACGATGCCGAGAATGTCCGGGAGCATCCGTCGCCCCGTGTGCGCGAACTCTTTGCGCAGCTTCTGAGAAAAGCCGGGCAACGGCCCGAGAAGTTCGCGCTCTGCGAGGGATGGCCGATTATTCCGCAAATAGCGCTGGTGCAGACACGCTCCGGGCAACGAGTGCACGAAGTCGCGTTTCCATGGTACGTCTCGTGGTATTCGGATGACGAGATCCTCGGAATCTTCGCACACGAACTCGGACACTTGCCCATACATGGTGCTGCCATCGGCGCTATGCGAGCAGAAAAGGCGGCGGACTCGAGAGGAGCGCGCTGGGTCGGCGCACGAATGGTGGCATCTGGACTACGGGCATTACAACGCGATGTGCACTCAAAGATGCCCTCGCATGTACATGCCGCCACATTCAAGGAACTCGACGTTCGTGCCCGTCGATTAGAAAAGCAACGATGACGACGCGGCTGTGGTTCGCATAGCAGGAGTGATCAAATTATTGATCATCTATCAAGGCCGGAATCCGCGAGAGGATTCCGGCCTTTCGTTTTGATGAGCTCAGGGGTAGGATGCAGACCGGAAAAAGGGAGACTGAAACATGGACCTAAACCCTGCTGCCATCCGCTACGCTGCGGAATCGACCCTCGCCTACGCGGCTCGCATCGCGAGCCTTGAGCCAAAGAAACTGGAGCCCGATCCGCGCGCTCCGGGCATGGCTCCGCAGGACCGAAGAGCGGTTGCCCGCGACGCGGTATATTCGCTCACGCTCATCGGCCCGATGCTCGACAAGGGCCAGGTCGCGCAAGCGTTCTACAAGCTCGTCGCTGCGCAAACCGCACTCTGGTGCACCCAGGTGCTGAGCTCGGACACGATCGAGCAGTTCAATCTGGACGCCATCGAGATGTCCAAACAGCCCGCCTGATCTTTTGACCTGATGCTCACGACCTACATGATCGTCGATTCGATCCGCTGGGAGGTCCGACTCGCGAAAGCGCTACGACAACTCAATCTCCAAAGGAGTCATGCATGACCACGAACAAGACCGCTCGTCCTGTAATGGGACCGATGGGTATCTGGGGCCGACGTCTTTGTCTCTCCGGGCTCTTTCTCGCAATTCTCATTCTCGTCGCCAACGCGTGGGGCTGAGTGCTCACCGCATCATTTGAGGCCGGAATCCCTCGCGGATTCCGGCCTTTCATTTTTGTACTAGAGTTCGACTCTAGTACAAATTTTGGTCCCTTATTGGGTAGTTAGGGAAACACCTCTTTTTTGCTGCTGTGCTTGAGGCCCGACTTCGTTTCGTTTGGAGGACTGAGATATTTGGATGCAGTTCTAGGCGCGGGCGAGGCGCGGCTTGAGCCGTACATGGGTACGGTGAAAGTCGTGCCAATCTACCCTTGCTTAGGTATTCCACAATACACGTATCTGTCCCGGTCGGGACAGATACGTGTATATGACTTTTCATACCCACGCTGCGGTTTGTTTCGCACGAGTCTATTATTTTCTACGATATAATTTGTGTAAATGCATCATAGAAGCACACCGGAGGCACTGGCTTTAAAAAGCGCGCTTGAAGATGAGGGGGTTATCGTCGAAGTGGAGAAATTCGACGGCTTCAAGCGTGTTGATCTCGCAATTCCCCGCGCTCGCTTGTATATAGAAGTAGATGGGATACACCACTACACAAACCATGAGCAAATACTTGCAGACCTAGGCCGTAGCCACTATTCGGCTTTGGATGGCTTTAGTACCATTCATATTCCCAACGAGATCATTCGTAGTCATTTAGAACGAATTGCAGCGGCACTTGCGAAGGCGTCCAAAGTACGCGCAGCCCGAATGGGTCATCGGTTTGCTCACGCTCGATGATCACTTAGAAATCAAAACGTCCCCTTTCGGGGACGTTTTTTAGTAGCTTCGGAGCTGCTTTGCTCGTTCACCTGCCTGCGCAGGCAGGTGGAATCTAGTATGAACGCAATTGCTTTGCTCGTTCGTGGAATCGGATTCGTTCCAGGGCTTTGGCCTCGATCTGGCGGATTCGCTCACGAGTGACGCCGAACTCTCGGCCCACCTCTTCGAGTGTGTAGCAGATGCCGTCGTCGGTCAGTCCGTTTCGCATTTCGAGGATCTTGCGCTCCTTCGGCGAAAGCTCGTCGAGGATGCCCATCATCTGCTCGCTTAGGATTCGGCGCGATGCGTCCTGATCCGGGGATGCGATAGTGTCGTCGGCAATGAATGAGCCAAGGGTTGAGCGCTCGTCGTCGTCTTCACCCACCGGGCTCTCAAGCGATACGGTGTCCTGATTGATCTTCTGGATGGTGTAGATCTTGTCGACTTCGATACCCATTTCTGCGGCAATTTCTTCCGGGAGCGGGTCGCGGCCCAAGTGCTGGGAGAGTTCGCGCACCTTCTGCTTGTATTTGGCGATGGTTTCCACCATGTGCACCGGAATACGGATAGTGCGGCTCTGGTCGGCAAGCGCACGTGTGATCGCCTGGCGAATCCACCAGGTGGCGTAGGTCGAGAATTTAAAGCCCTTTGAGTAGTCGAACTTGTCGACCGCCTTAAAGAGGCCCAGGTTACCCTCCTGAATGAGGTCGAGGAGCGTGAGGTCCGGGGAGCGGTTTACGTACTTCTTTGCAATAGATACAACAAGGCGGAGGTTGGAGCGGGCCAAGATCGAGCGAGCTTCGTCGTCGCCGATGAGGATTCGCTTTGCGAGGTCCTTTTCCTGTTCGCCGTTCAAGAGCGGGTACTGACCGATCTCGCGGAGATACATCTGCACGGAGTCGTAGCTCGCATCAGCGCGGCGGTTCTGGAGCTTTTTGGATGCGAGGATGGAATCGGCGCCCGTGTCTTCGAGCATGCCGCCGCCTTCGAGCACATCGATGCCGGCAGTCGAAAATCGCTCGTACATTTCTTCGAGCAATGTCATGTCGTCTTCGATCGTCGGGAATTCGCGGAGGATTTCGTCGAACGTAATGTAGCCTCGTTCTCGTCCGAGCTTGATGAGCGATTCTACCTTTGCGGCAGACTTGCCCTTCATTTCAAACTTTGCTCCGGCGAGCACCTGCTTCTTTACCTTTCCGCCCTTCACTTCGACAGGCGCGACCGCAGACTTTTTGGCGATGCGCGGAGTCGAGCGCGTAGCACGCGACGTCGCAGTTGAGCGCGTCGATTTGACCGAGCGCTTTACCGCGGTCTTCTTGGTCTTCGTTGCGCCGGCAGCACGGTTTTTCACCCGGCCGGTTTTGGTTGTCTTCGTCGCCTTTTTTGCCGTCTTCTTTTTTGGTGTAGCCATGAGAAGTTTTTTATATGTTGTTAATTTTTTACTGAAAATTGGATGAAGGGGGTTCTAATATACAAACGTATCGAAACAGCCCCAATTTCTGGAAGCTGCTTTTTCAATATGGCTAGGCTTTATGTACTTACCTACCTACTGCCTAACACGGATATAGTACCCCTAGGCCGAAATCTGCGCAAGTCGCTCGCGCAGCTTATTCAGCATTTCAAATGACTTGTCTACGGCAGCCTGATCGCCGCGCATCTCGGCGTCGCGAATTTCTTGCGTGAGCAA
>JAGOTU010000016.1 GCA_018061585.1 Minisyncoccota bacterium
CGGTTGCGATGAACCGCTGCACCTCGAGGCGCCATTCCTCGAACTTCTCCTCCCATTGCTCCGGCCGGATGAAGTACTCGATCTCCATCTGCTCGAGCTCCCGCACGCGGAATATAAAGTCGCGAGGCGCGATTTCGTTGCGGAACGCCTTACCGATCTGGCCGATGCCGAACGGAAGCTTGGGGTGGAACGAATCCACGACATTCTTAAAGTTCACAAAGATACCGCCCGCCGTTTCCGGTCGGAGATACGAAACTGCAGATTCATCCTCGGTCGCACCGATATGCGTCTTGAACATCATATTGAACTGACGGACATCACCAAGCGGATTCCCATCCGGGCTCTTGAGTGCTTTCTCTTTGATCAATGCATCCATCGCGGAGAGCGACATACCCTTGGTGTCCACACCGGCGTCTTCAAGCAGGTGGTCAGCACGGAACCGCTTTTTGGTTTTGAGATCCTCGACGAGCGGATCAGAAAATCCCCCGACGTGACCCGACGCCTTCCACACTTCCTGATTCATTAATATTGCCGCGTCCACACCGAACATGTCGTCTCGGTTCTGGACGAACATGCGCCACCAGAGGTTCTTTATGTTGTTCTTAAGTTCGATGCCGAGTGGACCGTAATCCCAGGTACCGGCGAGTCCCCCGTATATTTCGGAACCCTGGTAAATGAATCCTCGACGCTTTGCGAGCGAGATGAGCTTTTCCATCGAGACATCAGACATATTCAGAGATACTACAGCAATTTGAGCTACAACAGAATGGCCCGGGCGCGAAGCCTGGAGAAGGCTGTTGCGGCGCCTATTTGACCACGGTGGCTTGGGCCGGCAGGAAGTTCGCGTCCGGTCGTACCGTCTGGCTCGTCGAGGTCTTACCGACCGCCCCCAGATTCGTGGTCACATCCGGCTCGGTCTTTCGTGTCACGACCGCTCCCGTTGCTTCGTCTGTACCGGTCAGTGTTACCTCTTGGACAAGTACTGGCTGTTCCCCGATCTGACTCGCCGACGGGGTCAGACCGATCGAAATAGCAATTTGTCGCGGTTGCGTACCGTTGACCCCAACGCCCGCCTCAACCGTTCCGAGGTCCCACGTGAATGTTCCGTTGTACTGGTTAAATGACAGGTTCTCGGTACGCGGAGCATGCGATCCTATCCAGCGCACGTATGTAGGTAGTTTTGCGGTAAGTTTCGCGTTCTGAAGTTTGCTTGTCGTGTTGGTGACCGTGAACACAAGTGCGTACGCCGTCTCGGTACCGGCTTTCGGCGGGAGTGGTCCTGAAACGCCGAATGGATTTTGCGCGTAGAGCGCCTGGGACGCGAGCTGCAGGTCTGATGCCAACCGCACCTGAGCGCGCGCGGTCGATTGCAGATTTTGGGGCACCCCGGACTCAGAGAGTCGTTTGCCTGCGGCGTTCACACTGATGTCGATCTTCGGATCGCTCGCGGCACCCGACGGCGACGGCATGACGAACGAGAATGCCACGGCTCCCTTTGTGCCGGGAGTAAGTGACTTCAGTGCGCCCTGTGTCGTACCTTTGTCCCAGATGACGGTATCATCGCTGGAACGATAGAATCCGTCGTTCACGCGCACCTTCTCTCCATCTACCAGAAGCCCGGAGAGACGGGCGACAATAACGGCGTCATTTATCTCGACCGACAGATTGTTCTGATACTCGATCGTGACCGTGACCGTCGATCCGGGTGCGGCGATGGGTACATTCTTTTTCGGCTGCAGGTCAAAGTCGCTCGGGGCCTCTGCCGGCTGTGTGGTGTTAGTCGATATCGTAAGACCGAGGAATGCCTGCGCGATGTTCATTTCGTAGGAATTCTCCGCGAGCCTTGTCGAGACTGCGGTCGATGTGGAGTTGCGAGATCCGGCTGTGATACGGAATACCCGCTTGTCACCCTGCTCACCCGAAAGCGTTCCCTGTACCAATATCGATTTACGTTGACCCGGAGTGAAGTCTCCCAAGAGCCAGCTGCTTCCTTTGGATGGCGGCGGCGATGCACTCGAGAATTTGAATCCGAACGGATAGGTCATATCCACCACAACGTCGCGCATAGGCGCGCTCGCATTCGACGCAACACTCACCGTAAACTGCACCGGCTGACCGGAGGTCGTCTGTGTATTTCCGTCAACCGAAATAGAAAGCGGCGAAGATGTGAACGTGAGTGCATAATCGCGCTGAGAAACAAAAATGGCGCTTGATCCCTGTACTCGGTATTCAAGCTCAACCTTTACGTTACCTGACTGTCCGCCGGCACCGGAAAAGACCGCAGAGATCGTTCCCTGCCTGCGGCCACCCGGTTCGATCGTGCCGAGCGACTGTCGCAGACTCGGGAGGTCGGTCGCAAAGTCGGCGACCGACCTGGTGCCCGGCGGGAACGTAATGAGGAGATCAGCGAGTTCCAGTGGCACCCGATTCCTGTTCACTACCGTTATCTGCAGTTCCACCGGCTCACCCCCTGCTACCTGCGGCGGACCGGACACAGCAATGTCGATGTTTCCGGGATTCGCAGGGTGGCTGCCGCCGCCAAGAAGAAAATAGTACCCAAAATACCCTGCCGCTGCGATGAAAAAAACGACCGAGAGAATGAGTAGCCACTTGAGGATCGCGCGCGTTGTGCCAATGAACGGCGGCGCGACCTGCATCTTGCCGAGTTGTGGCTCAGGCATGTGCCAGTCATCACTCACGATCTCACGATCGTGTTCGAGTTCTCGTCTGGGCCGCTCATGTAGCTGCCCTGAGATCTTCCGGGAATACATTGCGCGGCGCAATTGCTCTATCCGCTCATGCTCATGGTCGGCGGGATCCATTCGGTCTATTCTACCATCGTCACATTCATTCTCTGTGGCTTGACGGGTCGCTGATCCCGCGATTTGATGGACACCAGTGTGCACGGCTGCGTATCGCCAGAAATTCAGAGCGGGGAGAAAGCAAGCATGATCGTTACGGTGCGGGTAGCGATGGAAGGATCGTCAAGAAAACCTCTTGTAGGTACCATCGAAGTAAAAGGTCCCTGTCACACCGGTGACCTCGTGACACTCATCACCGGTTGCGTCGGAAAAGTGATCGACACAACGACAATGGGATACATAAAAGTTGAGGCAGCTCCATCAGTGTATGAACACTGTCGCAAAAATCTGAAGTGGAAGGAGGCATATTGAACGCCTCGAACTGGCCGCCTGTCGTAGGCGGCTATTCTTTTTGGCCGTCTCGCTCGAACAAGAGTTCATCCGGCAAACGAAACAGCCCTTCGTCGTTGCGTTTTTGCTCGATGAAGTGCGCAATGAACCCGACGGAACGCGGAATAATGAACAACGCATTGAAGAATTCGGCATCGATGAGCTCTGTGATCTCCTGTTCCGTATACCCTTCCTTTTCCTGCAGAAGATCCAAAAGAAGTGCCGCCATTACGCCATCCACATTCAAAATAAGATTTCCATTCTTTGCAGTCGTGACCGCCTCTATAGAGCGGGCAAAGTCGAAGTGCGGATGCTTTGACAAAAGTGAGACAAACTCCGAGAGTGCGATCACGCGCGGATCAGGAATGCCGACGCGGTATTTGCGGTGTCCGATGCCGGAAAGCAGTACCCCGGCTTTATTCTTAGCTTCCACATACGCCGCCGCGTCTGCAGACGTTGTCGCCCCCTCGTGCCAAGTACGCGCCGCCTCGTTTACCGCACCGCCGAAGCGAGGGCCTACAGTAAGCAGCCCTGCAGCAAGCGATGAGACCATATCCTTTCCTGCGCGCGCCGTTACCATCGTATTTACCGCGCCGGAAACGTGTCCGCCGTGGTCAATGAGTAGTTCGAAAATATTTTCAACAAAGGCAGCTGTCTCGGGCGAGACCGCTCGCCCGAGGAGCGCTTTCAATGCCGCAGCGGCAAACGCGTTGTCAGGCTGCTTGATCAATTCTCCGTCCTTCACGAATGTGGGCACGGCATCGAGATCCACAATATGCCGTGTGGAGAGAATACTTTGTTTGCGGTTCATAAGAGACTGCGGGTCAATCGTATCACCTGCCTGCGCAGGCAGGCGAATTTCCGGCAGCGGCAGGTCCGCGAGCGCCTGCAAAAACTTCGGGAACGATTCGGGCGCGATGGCCCCCGCAGCGTTGAGTGCGTCACGTTTCGCGCGCGCGCTTTCGTCCTTGTGCGCGACAAGTGCCTTTGCGTGTCCGAATTGCATTCGCTCATCGAACGCTTCGTCTATCACGCCTGCGACGTAACATATGATCGGCTTTGTGAGCTGCTTTTTTTCCAGCATCGACACGATCTCGTACTCGTCTGAGCCGCCGAGCTCTCCGAAATACACCAGCGCCTGTGTAGCTGCATCCTCTTCTGCGAGTGCTATCACTTGTGAAAGTGCCGTTATTGGAAAACGATCGCCGCCGATCGAAAGCGAGAATGAGACCCGTTTCCCCGCACCGGAGACAGCACGAATAAGCTCGTTGGTCATGCCTCCGGAGGTAGAGACGACTGCGACCGATCCTTCTGTAGTCAGATGTGCTGCAGTTATCTGCATGACATCGGTCCCACCGATCGCACCGAGTTTGAGATACTTTGCAACGAGGAGTCCGACACCGGAAGGGCCTGCAATTACATACTTCGAGCCGAATCGGGCAATAAGTTCTGTCGCGTGACGTTCGGGCACATTCTCGGCAAACAGATGTCCGCCGAGGGCATCCGGAAATGCTTCAAAAAATCCGATGGTTGAAGTGAGTGTCCTGCGCCCGGATTGTGCGTTCAGCATCCATCGCACGCGCACAGACGCGTCAGGCGGAACATGTGCATAATCCTTAAAGCACGGGATCAAAAGTTCTTTTGATCCAAAAAAGAACTTCTGTGCCTTACGTGTCCCGGCGATTATACCGACGATCGACGGGCGAGGCTTGCCGGAGAGCGCATCGAAATCAAGGATCGACTGCACAATACCCGGGTGATTACCGACCACGAGGATGCCGTCCTCTCCGTTTCGTATGTGTTCGAGTACGGTCATATTTATGATTGGATGAACGAGATCGCGTCTTCTACCGCGCGCGTGATCACAGCATCCGATCCGTAGATACTGCCGAACAATTGTTCACGCTCGAGAAACTCTTTCATCAGTGCAAGTCCCGCAGCTTCGTTTGGTCCCCCTCGGCGGACAAATACTTTTACACCCTGATCACGGAGCTTCGGCGCAACCTCTGTGAGCGCATCGATGATACCGAGAAAGGTCTTTTTTACGTCGGTAAAGTTGGCGACACCACCCGCCACAACGAGTGCTTTCTTCGTGGCCCCGGATCCAAGCAACAACTCCGCTATCTCGCGTGCGTATAGGTACGTTTCCTCCCTGGTCGGACCACCGCTGTATTCGCCGTAGTTCGCAAGCATTCCGCCGGCACCCCGCAGCTGCACCTCGTCTGCGATCACGATCGAACCCCCGCCGCCGGAGAGAAGGAAGAACAGCGCTCCGTCGGGATTGATCACAGAGAGCTTGAGAGACGCCGGCGTCGTGGCGGCAAGCGCTTCGACGCGAGTCTCGGCCACATGCTTCGTTTTTTGTTTGATCACATCGGCTTCGTTCCACGAGTCCCGCACAAAGAACTCCCCTGCACTGTCAACAAGTACTGCAGCGTCCAAGAGTAGAACATCATCGCCCCGCACTACGAGTGGATTGATCTCAAGGAATGCAAAGAATTCTTTTTCGAATGCACTGTACACTCTCCCCAGGAACGGCTGCGGGATACCGGTCTCTGCGGCAATCTTTGCAATGTCTGTTTCCGTCCGTATTACAGACTGCGAAACCGCCTCAGGATGCTCTTCTATGTCGACACCGCCGTCGCGTGAATAAAGAACCCGAATGCCGTCACGAACTCGCTCAAAAGAAACATATCGTGCTTCGGTCGGATCATGTGCCACAAGCGGATCGAGGATGAATTGTGAAAATCCTTTTGCCTCCCATTCCGATATTGCCGACTTTGTTTCTCCGGCCGTCTTATCAACCGCGACAAGCCCCTGTTTAAAGCGCTTCTTTACCCCCTGGTCCACCTTCGCAACCCAGTGTCCCGGAGGGATATCGATGCTGCCCGAGCGTAACTGCACACCGGTGTAGCTAGCTCCGAGAAGCAGCCGCTTTGCCTTATACTCGCTGAGTTTTACGCGCGCCATATATCGTTCTCGAACATCGCAGCCCAATTATTGTCCGGATCGGAATACTCTTCAGAATAAATAAATCCGAGCTTGGTGGCGAGTGCGACACTTGCCTCGTTGTGCGAACTCACGCCTGCCCAGAGTTTTACTCCGGGATTACGTTCTTTGTAGTCCTTGATCGCAAACCGCATAAATGTAGTCATTAGACCCCGTCCGCGAAACTGGCCATACGAGCGGTACACAACAGTATGTGCGTCGCCGGTCGGCTGGGCATATTCCTCTTTGAGTTCGGCTTCGCTCAGATAGCGTAATGATTTGCGACCGATAGGTTTCGGACCGAACCAGGCAAGCGCCGCGAGCAAACCCTCGGCGTTGATGAGCGCATACGGCGTACGCCCCTTACCGAACCACTCTTCGTACGATCCTTCTCCGAAACGCTTGTAGTCTGATGTGTGTTTTTGAAGCTCAGTATCGTTCGTATCGAGTGAATACGTAATGAGCTGGTCGATGAGCAGTTTGTCGAGACCGATCACGATGTCAAACGACTCCCCGTCACGCGCAGAGCACGATCCGATCACAACGCGTTCGTACATGGGAGGAACAGGAATCATGTGCAGAGAGTAGCGCTATAGATGCGTCTCCGCAATCGCCCGGTTGATCGACTTAAGCATGGTCTCGCGTATCACCTCTGCCTCTTGCAGATGTGTACTCTCGTATTGAGTATGCGTGAACAGCGTCGTCTGCAATGCCTCGGCGGAAATATAGCCAAGAGCAAATAAGATGCGGGCAACGGACACGATCTCGACCGTGGGCACGACATCCTTTGGTACATCCATGACGACGCGATGCGCTTCGGCGAGGACTTCGAAAAGGTACTCGTTCTTCTCCTCACCGGCCACGAGTCGCTGAGTGAGTTCGCACATGCGTACAAAAGCGGATAATCCCGGAGAACTTTTTGGCAACGCCCGTGCCGTTGCCCCCGCTAGTCTCCATCCGCGTTTCCCCTTTACCAGCGAAACGAGCGCATAACTATAGTTCTGCGCAGCATAGCGCATCTTTGAGTGCTCGGAACGGATGGATGTGGCGCGTGCATGGACGAGCCCGAAATCTCGCGTCATAAGTACCACGACGCGATCCGCTTCGCCGCGATCACTACCACCGAGCACGATCGCCTCTGTGTGATATTTCTGATACATCTTACAAATGCAACGTGATGTTGCGTTTTTCGCTCGGCACGAGCCGGATCGTCGCAGTGTTCGTTGCGCTTTGAAGCTCCGAGAGGTTCTTCGCAAGGAATGCGATCACATCTTCCGGCGCTTCCACGACCGCTTCTCGCACGATGTCACCCGGATTCAAATTTCCAAGTTTTCTCGCTCCCTGAATGTGCCTCTTGTATTCACGGACAACGCCCTCTTCAAATAGCTCATCGGTTACATTCGTATCCAGCTTTACGCCGGACTCATCCATGAACACAACATCTTTGACATTCACTTCGTCTTTGATGAGTTCAAGGTATTGAGCGATACCGGGCGTTTCCTTTGAGAACAGGTCAGTATGGCCGATGTACAGCGCAGCGAGGGGCTGACGTACATTGAGCTTCTTTTCTTCGCGCTCCTTGAGTGCATTAGAAACGATGAGACGCGTCGCGAACATCTGCGTGAGCTCTACTGCAACGTTGGTGTCGTGTGGCAATATCTCGGGCCAGATCGACAAATGCACACTCTCTTCGTCCTCCTCCTCGCGAACAGCACGGAACAGATACTCGGCATAGAACGGCATCGTCGGCGCCATGACGCGCGAGAGTGTGTGGAGCACATAACGAAGTGTCGCAAGCGCGTTCTTTTTGTCCTCGTCTTCGTCCTTGAAGCGGTCACGGGAGCGACGCAGATACCAGACCGAAAGATCATCGATGAACTGCGGAAGCGGACGTACGGCTTCGTCGAGCTGATACTCCTCGAACGCCTCTGTGGCTTCACCCACGAGTGCATTGATGCGCGCCACGATCCACCGGTCAAGCACGTTTGCGGACGTGAAGTTTCGCAGCGTACCGTCATCGTAGAGCTTGTAGAATTCGAGCACATTATTGAGTCGGCCGATGTTCTTCTTGAGCATCTCGTCTACACCGCTCTCAGAAAAGTTGAGATTCTCAGCTTTCAGAAGCGGGGAGGAAAGCATATACAGGCGCAGCGCGTCCGCTCCGTACTTATTGATGACGTGCATCGGATCAGGATAGTTATTCAAACGTTTCGACATTTTTTTGCCGTCTTCCGCAAGCACGATGCCGTGCGCGACCACATTCTGGAACGCGTTGGTGGAAAACGTTGCGCCGGCAAGTACGTGCAGATAGTAGAACCAGGCGCGGAACTGCCCGGTGTATTCGGTTATGAATTGCGCGGGGAACGTCTTCTCGAAGCGCTCTTTGTTCTCGAACGGATAGTGCACCTGTCCGTACGGCATGGAGCCGGAGTCGAACCACGTATCGAGCACATCGGGGATGCGTCGCATTGTGCTCCCGCACGTACACGGCACGGTTACCTCATCGAGGATGTGTTTATGCAGATCGTCGATCGTCTTGCCGCTGTCTCGTTCGAGATCCGCGACCGCTCCATACACATTTTGCTTTTTACAGCTTTCACAGACCCACATCGGTATCACGCTTGCCCAGAATCGCTGGCGACTGATCCCCCAATCCTTTGCACCTTCAAGCCATTTACCGAACAGACCTTCTTTGATGTGGTCGGGTGACCAATTCACATTTTGCGCGGTCCTCAAAAGTTCCTCTTTAAGCTTTGAAACAGAAACAAACCATGACGACGTTGCGTAGTTCAAAAGCGGTGTGTCACAACGCCAGCAGTGCGGGTATGAGTGCGTGATGTTCTCCTTGGAAAAGAAAAGATTGTGCTCCTGCAAATATTTAAGAACGGCGATATCGGTCGCGAGGCGGGTCTTGTCTTCGGCGTTCGGCTTGACCTCCATCCCGGCAAAGTCTGTGACCTCGGGACGCATCGTACCGTCAAAATTCACATGCTGCACGAACGGCAAGTTCACCTGTTTCAAAAGTTCCCAGTCTTCGGCGCCGAAGGCCGGCGCCTCGTGCGCGATACCGGTACCACTCTCGGCAGTGATGAAGTCGGCCACGTAGACCTTCCAGCCGTTCTCGCGGTTCTTGAGATTTGCATCTTTGGCGTAATAGTCGAAGAGGGGTTTGTATGAAATACCGGAAAGTTCATTACCCTTCATGGTAGCGACTACCGAAAACTGTTTATCCGCCATGACCTGGCTGAGCCGATCGGTCGCGAGAATATATACACCATCATCTGTCTGCACTTTGCTGTACTCGATATCAGCGCCAACCGCGAGCGCCACATTTCCCGGGAGCGTCCACGGCGTGGTCGTCCATGCCAAAAAGTATGTGCCCGGAGTATCCGCCAGTTCGAACTTTGCAGTGACCGAAATATCTTTGATCTCCTTATACCCTTCGCTCACCTCTTGCTGCGAGAGTGTTGTTTCGCATCGTGTGCAGATGTGCATCGAACGATAGTCCTCGTACACGAGCCCTTTGTCGTAGATATTCTTGAAGACCCACCACACGCTCTCCATGTAGGGCTTATCCATCGTGCGATATGCGTTCTGCATATCCACCCAGCGCCCCGTGCGCGGGATGATCTGCTCCCACTCATGCGCATAGGTCATCACCTGCTCGCGGCAGCGTTCGTTGAACTTGGCGATGCCGTAGTCCTTGATGTCTTTCTTGTGTTTGAATCCGAGTTCTTTTTCCACGATGTTCTCGATAGGAAGACCGTGACAGTCCCACCCCCACACGCGCGGGACCGAGAATCCACGCATCGTTTTATAGCGAGGCACCACATCTTTGATCATGCCAGTGACGAGGTGCCCGTAATGCGGGAGCCCCGTGGCGAATGGAGGTCCGTCGTAAAAAACGTACTCGCCATTCGGTGCGTCCTGCGCGACCGATTTCTCGAAGATCTTATTCTCGTTCCAAAATGCGAGGATCTCCTCCTCTCTCTTGGCGACCGATGATTTATCGACGTTTTCAGCCATATCTTTGCCATCGTACCAAAAATCAAAGACCGGCGCGAAAGGCGCCGGCCGGATTTGAAACCTGACGTGTCGTCAGGAGCGGGACATGAGCTGCCGACGAAGCGGCACGACCTCGGGAGGACAACGACGAACCTGGAGGTCCGCGGGTAGATGCGGACCACCGGCCATGAGAAATCGCGCGGTATCTGACGCATTGTTGACGGTGCCTTCGATGTAGCGACCGCCGACGACCATGTAAGCCTGCAACGGGTATTCACCGGTGTGCTGCGACATTACTTCCTCCGCTTGTAGAGCATAGGGGTTATTTCCCCTTGCCACATAAAAGCGTATCAATCCCCTCGGTTCCCGCAAGCGCATATGCACCACAACATGAAGAAGGACCCGGTGCATGCACCGGGTCCCGAATTGTTCGGATCACGAGAGAAAATATGAGAGCGGCACATCGCGCAGGTCGGTTACAACGATATCTGCGGGGTACTCCCGATTGCGATCGGTCACGAGCGCCACGCATTGCATACCCGCCGCTTTCGCTCCGATCATACCGCTTACACCGTCTTCCACGACAATACAGTCGCGTGGATTCACACCGAGGCGAGCGGCAGCGAGCAGGAACACATCAGGTGCAGGCTTGCCGCGCTCGACCTCCTTGGAGCTCGCGAGCGCATCGAACCGCCGAATCACACCGATGGTGTTCAAGACTAGGCGCACGACTTCCGGGCGCGAGGCAGATGCGACGCCAAGCGGGGTACGGCCATAGAGCGACTCGATGCGCGCGATCGTGCCCTCGATGGGTGTGTAATCTGCCGAGCGGGCCATGAATAACTCTGCCTTTCGGTCCGAAAGCGCCGGATCATGCGTGTACGGCATCCCCTTGTCGCTATGCAGCTCCGCGAACTGATCGCGAAGCGATCTTCCCGAGAAGCGGCTCGTGATCTCCTCCGGCGTGATCGAAATTCCGAAAAGCTCCGCAAGCATCTCCGACTCGATGCTTGAGTGGATCTTCTGCGTGTCAGCAATGACCCCGTCCATGTCGAATATGACCGGCATTCCGCGTTCCCTTCCGTTTCTATGTGGCCTTTTTGGAGACTACCCCATGGAGTGCACACATGCACGCGGGTCATGTTCTGGAAAGTGGAAGGTTTAGCCTT
Source organism: Minisyncoccota bacterium (assembly GCA_018061585.1). GTDB lineage: Bacteria > Patescibacteriota > Minisyncoccia > Phycocordibacterales > UBA2100 > UBA10103. Next base: position 11,354 of record JAGOTU010000016.1, read on the forward strand.
CCACTCATGCTACATCTTCTCCGGGGCAGGAATACCGAGGATCCAGAGGCCGTTCTTGAGCGTGTTGCGAACCGCGTTCACGACAGCCACTTTGTGAGCCGCCGCCGGAGTACCATCGAGAACGTGCACTTCGGCATACCAGCTGTTGTACGCACTCGCGAGCTCTATGAGATAGGTAGTAACTACATGCGGCTCCATGAGGGAAGCGGCAGATTCTACGACCTCTGGAAAGCGGTGCACGAGGCGCGTGACAGTGTTCGGCTCCGCTCTTTCATCTACTACCGCTACAACGCCCGTCTCCGTGGCTTTGTCGACGATCTGATGGGCACGCGCATGCGCGTATTGAATGTATGGACCGGAATCACCTTCGAGCGAGAGCGCGCGCTCGCGGTCGAAGATGATGTCCTTGGTCATCGACTGCTTGAGTATCTGGAATTTTATCGCTGCGACCGCAACCTGTTCGGCGAGTTTCGCTTTATCGTCGGCGCGACTTTCTGTTGCTCGCTCAAGAGCTGCCGTGCGAAGATCGTTCAACAATGACTCCCCCGTCACAACGCTCCCCGTACGTGACGACATTTTGCCTTCCGGCAGTTTCATAAGACCGTGCGTTATATGAGTGAGCTTAGCCGCGATCTCGGGCGCAACGAACTCCATCGCCTTTTTTACTACCCGGAAAAAGTCGATGACTTCGTTCGCGGTCACGATGACAAATTTCTCGGATGCCGGAAATTCGTCCTGCTTCATTTTTTCGAGACCGATCTCCTTGGCTTCGTAGGTCGGAAGTCCCTTTCCGCTTATGAACACACGGGTGTGCAGGCCATGTTCCTCTCCCTTGAACACGCGGGCCCCGTCTGATTCCGGGAACACCTCGGGATGTGCGAGCACGATCTCTTTACCGACAGGACCTGTTTCGCTTTCAAAGAAATAGCGATCGAACTTTGTGCCGAGCGTCGCATAGATCTTTTCGAACGCGGCAAGTGACTCCTTGCGTCCCGTATCGTAGAGGGCGTTCAGCTCGGGATCAGAGCGGTCGTAGATCGCTTTATTGATCACATCGATCTCCGCTTTTGCTGTCTCATCGTCTTTATATGCAGATGCTCCCGCCGCGTATGCGGTACCGAATTCATCGGCGGAATCAGGATGAATTCCGAGCTTCCTGATCCCCCATATCGCGCATGCCACATGCACGCCGACATCTCCTTGGTAGTTGGCGCGCGATACAGACGTACCCGCAAAATCAGTGAGGCGCGCGAGCGATTCGCCGATGGTATTGCTCATCAGGTGACCGATATGGAATGCCTTGAACGGATTCGGGTCAGTGTATTCAAAAAGTATATGCTTCCCGGTCGGGAGATTTCGCCCCCACGCGTCCGACGCCGCGTATCCGACAGTCGAGGCGACCTCTTGCGGAGTAAGAGTGATGTTCACGAATCCCGGACCGGCGACTTCGATACTCTGCACGCCATCAAGTTTTCCGACGGCCGTAACAAGCTGTTCCGCAAGCATTTTCGGTGCAACACCGGCCTGCTTGGCATATTTCATAGCGACACCACTCGCGTAGTCCCCGTGTGAGAGATCGAGCGGATACTCGATCTTTATGTCGGTCGGATCAACGACTACTCCATGATCGGCGAGCGCGGCAGCAAGGGCTACGCGCAGGCGATTTCGTACTGCTTCGGCGATCAACATGCGCAGATTGTACCTTAGCTCGCAGAAATGGCGTCCCAGACGCGCTCATGGATCACCTGTGGGGATTCCCCTTCTCTGCACTCAACTGTTCGCCAGACCTTCTTGTCGCGGGCGAAGATCGCATAGGCATCCGCCACACGCTTCTGGTA
>JAGOTU010000090.1 GCA_018061585.1 Minisyncoccota bacterium
ACGGGTATATCATGTCGCCTATGATTTAGCCCGCGCACTCATCTTTCATCGTTTCACTACTTCCGTATGAAGAAAGACTATCCGCGGATCAAGAAACTCGATCCCGCTCTCTACAAAACGATCCTCAAAGAAGGTGTCCGTCAGGCTGAAGGACTGGAACTCATTCCGTCCGAGAACTACGCATCCGCCGCCGTCATGGAAGCCATGGGATCGTGGCTCACGAATAAATATTCCGAGGGCTACGCCGGTAAACGCTATTACAACGGCAACGAATTCATCGATTCGATCGAGCAAACCGCGATCGATCGAGCAAAGAAACTGTTCGGCGTCGTTCACGCGAATGTGCAGCCGTACTCAGGATCTCCCGCGAATCTCGCGGTATACCTTGCGACCTGCAAACCCGGCGACGTCGTGCTTGGTCTGAATCTCCCCGACGGCGGTCACCTCACCCACGGATGGAAGGTCTCCGCGACCGGCATCTTCTACAAGACGATGCTCTATCACGTAAAGGCCAACGGCCGCATCGATATGGACGAGGTGCGCGCACTCGCCTACGCTCATAAACCGACGCTTATCTGGGCCGGAGCCACTGCATACGAATTCAAATACGACTATGCGGCGTTCGCCAAGATCGCCGACGAGATCGGTGCGTACCTTGCCGTTGATATTGCTCATATTGCAGGGCTTATCGTGGCGGGCGCTCACCCCGACCCCGCGCCGCACGCGCACATCATTACTACGACGACGCACAAGACGCTCCGCGGACCGCGCGGCGGGATGATCATGGTCACAAAAAAGGGACTCGCTAAAGACGCCGACCTCGCGTCAAAGATTGACAAAGGCGTGTTCCCGGGGCTTCAGGGCGGACCGCACGATCATCAGACAGCAGCGATCGCACTCGCACTTAAAGAAGCTGCGACACCTGCGTTCAAGAAGTACGGCAAGCAGATCGTTAAGAACGCACAGGCACTTGCCAAAAGTCTGAAAGAGAACGGCGTGACCGTTGTGACAGGTGGAACAGAGAATCACCTGCTTCGTATCGATATCTCAAAGATTTACGGTGCGGGAGGTGGCGTGTTCGGGGCTGATGCAATGGAAGCCGGCGGCATGACCGCGAACAAGAATACGATCCCGAACGATCCCGGAACGCCGTTCTACCCAAGCGGGATCCGCATCGGTACGCCGGCGCTCACGACTCGTGGTATGAAGGAGGCCGACATGAAAAAAGTTGGCGCATGGATCGCACGCGCGCTCTTTGCCGTTAAGCAGTACAAACTTCCTGAAACGGGACGGCAGGAATACATCGCGCAGTTCCACAAAGACCTCGCCAAGAATAAGGAATTGAAAGCCATCAAAGCGGAGATCGCAAAATTCACCAAGAAGTTCCCTCTCCCCCACGCAAAATAGCGCAGGTGGCCGACCTGCGCTCGGCTGCTATACTGCGCCGAACGTATGTTAACCCTCGCCATCCTCCCATTCATCGAGATCATCGGCTACCCGGGGCTCTTCCTGATCATATTCGCGGAAAGCGGTACCATCGTCGGCTTCTGGCTCCCGGGCGCGTCGCTCCTCTTTACCGCGGGACTCCTCGCCTCCAAGGGCATATTCAACCCATGGATACTCATCCCCACCGTCACTGCAGCTGCGATATTGGGTGATAACGCCGGATACTGGTTCGGCAACAAGATCGGTATCAAACTGTTCACGCGACCCAACTCGCGATTCTTCCATCAGGAACACCTACGAAAGACGCAGCACTTCTACGAGAAGCACGGACCAAAGGCGCTCGTACTTGCGCGCTTCATCCCTATCGTCCGATCATTCACTCCGATCGTTGCAGGTATTGCGAGCATGAATTACCGCAAATTTATGATCTACAATCTGGTCGGCGCGTTCCTCTGGGCAACAGGCGTGACAAGCGCAGGATATTTCCTTGGCGAGACGATCCCCGGTATCCAGGATTACGTAACATACATAGTATTCGGTATCATCTTCGTCACGATGATCCCGTTATTCTGGGAAACATACAAGGCGCATCGCGATCGCGATCCGGAACTCCCCTCCACGCTTTAGCATTTAGTGCCCAAGTGAAGTTACCCGCAGCTCTTGGCGGGCTTCGCAAGCGCGTCGGCGCGAGACCAGGCGAGGACGCAGGTTGAGTGATGACAAAAAATGTTTTGTCATCCGAGACCGAGGAGTCGATTGCGAAGCAAAAGCGAATTTTCAGCAGAAAATTACGCGTACCGCCAAGAACTACGGGTACGAAACGTATAATTACGCGATCGAAATTTTCACGCTTGTCGAACCGGAATTGTGCCCCGCCTTTTGTCGCAATAACTCCAGCCCACCATGCAGGCCGCCCACGTCTCCGAGTGCGGAGTGCACGATCTCGGGCGTGATCGGAAATTTTGTCATGATCCGTTTTACGTGCTGCTCTACAGCCGGGACCGAAATACCGATCTCATTGAACATCGATCCGCCGAGCACTACGCGATTCGGCGACCAGTGCACTATCGTGTTATGGAGCCCGTACGCCATGATCTCTGCGAGCTCCGCCCAGACAGGGTCATCCTTCGGAATATCTCGAGGCGCCTTACCGAATGCATGCGAGATAGCAGTACCCGATACCATGTCTTCGAGCGTCAGGCGTGGCTCTTCGACAGACAAGAACTGTCCGCCGATCTCAAACCCTTCGGCCGTACGGTCGATATTGCCGTCGACGATTCGAACGCCGTTCACGCCGGTCGAAACCGTGACGTAGGCCACGATCGATGATCCGGCACCCGCGCCGGCGACCGCTTCGCCAAGTCCCACGAGCGCCACATCATTCTCCAGATATACTTTTGAATTCAATGTGCGCTCCAGATCGTCTGCCACATTGCGTCCATCCCAGTGCAGATGCGGCGTCTTGAATACACTGCGTTTATCTGCCGAGAGCGGCCCTGCGATGCCTATCGCAACACCTTCGATATGCGCGCCCGCACCTACAAGATCGTGTACCGTGCTCGTAATGAGTTCGATACCGGCCGGGTATTCCTGCGGAGTCTCCTGAATGATCGGATCGCCGAAGGACTTGAGGTCATCACTCTTTGCGATGCGCATTTTCGTTCCCCCGATGTCTGCAACTATATACATACAATTTATAGCGCGATTGGTAGCCCACCGAAATCCGAATGACGGACTTCTTTATAGAGCGGGTTCTTGGCAAGCGCGGGCGAGCCGTTCTGCTCCACCACGTAGTATGCAAATCCGCGCATGCGCTGTATGGCGGAATAGTCCGCATGGCCCGGCATCGATGCGGAGTCTCCCGCTTCGGCAACCGGTGAGTCGTCTGTCGTTACGAACCATTCCTGCCCCGTGTTAATACCAAGATGCCCGTATTCCGGAGGCATGTAGATCGAGTCACCGGCTTTTACGCGTATCACCTTGAACTCCTCGATCACGTCCTCAAGTGACTTCCCATCCACGACCGCCATTTTTTGCTGCAG
>JAGOTU010000017.1 GCA_018061585.1 Minisyncoccota bacterium
ATTCATGCAGAACAGACATGAACGTGACCGCGTCATACCGTCGCGGACGCTCAAGAATTTCGCGTAGATACACGCGTTCGAACTCCGGAGCATGATCGTCTTCACTGGGGCGGGCGGCTTCGGTAATGAATTCGTCGTCCAGATCGATGCCGTGTACGCGGGCTTCCGGATACCGGTGTGCTATGCCCTTTGTGATCACGCCATTGGCGCAACCCACGTCCAGAATGTCGCGGGCATTGTCTCCTATGAATTCCGCGGCGCGCATTTTCTCCTTGAGCGGCTTCGACATGCGCTCCAGATACCCCTCTTTATTATGAAATCCGCGATCGAGCTTTTCTGACATGGCAACAGTATAGCGCGACTAGAATTCGTGAAGCGTGTCCGCAAAATCCACGACACGGTTCTTTTTGTCGATCGTAATACCCTCTTTTTTGTAGAGCGCCATTCGTTTTTTGTGGTATTCAGGAGATGTCCAGATCTTGCCGTCGCTATACACAATGCGATGGAACGGGATCTTCTTCTCTCCCTTCTGCCACGCCTTCCCGAGGATGCCCGAGATGCTTCTGGCCGCCATACCCCCGCCGCCGGCTTTGCGCGCAAGGATCGCGTAGGTTGTTACCTTACCCTTCGGGATCGAGAGTGCGAGCTTGAGGACGCGTTCGCTGAATGTTTGTACGGCTTTCTTGTGTGTGAGCGGTCGGTCTTGGAATAGTGTCATCGAACCAGTATACAAAATGCCACCGCTCGTTCGAGCGGTGGCCGTAAAGATCAATCCGTATTCGGCGCGGGCTTCGGGATCGTATACCCGCGGCCCCAAACGGTCTCGATGAATTCCATTCCGTCAGACGCATTCGCGAGCTTCTTACGGATCTTGCATACGTATACGTCGATCGATTTAATATCCGGCTCATCGATCCCGCCATATATGTGATCGAGCATCGTCTCCTTGGACACGGTCGTGCCCTGACGAAGCAGAAGGATCTCTACATAGCGTGATTCCGTGTCCGTGAGATTGACCGGCACACCTTTGATACGGACCTGCCTGTCGCAGAGATCAATAGAAAGGTCTCCTGCTTCAATGATCGACGACGCAAAGCCGCGGTATCGACGAATGCAGGCTCGCATATTCGCGATCAGTACATCCTTGTGGAATGGTTTTGTCAGGAACACATCGGCTCCGGCATCCAGCGCCCGTACGTGCACATCCGGAGAAGAGACCCCGGTGATCACTACGATCGGTACCCGAATGTGTGAGTCTCGAATATCCCTGATCAGATCAAATCCGCTCATGTCAGGCAACATGATCTCGGTCAGAATAATGTCGTGCTGAAACGTTTTTATTTGCTCGATCGCGTGGTGACCTTCGTTTTCATGTCGGATGACGGCATCCACGGACTTGAGCATGGACTCGACGACCTCTGAGGCTGCCAGGTCCGGTTCCACAACGAACACTTTCATCTACGGATCCCTTATCAATGTTTCCGGTCCAAAGCGTAGGCCTATGCACTGTCCGTGTCAACGAATACAAAAAGAGCCCCCGGTTTGCCGGGGGCTCGGATCTTCGCTGCGCAATACTTACGCAGCAGCACAAGGCCGCTCTGCGAACAGAATACTCATTCCGGGCGACATAACAGCGAGGCCATCGATCGCGCGGATCGCCTGCGCGAGCCGCTCCTCCTTTGATCCTTGAACGAGCAGGTATTTCTTGCCTGTCTCATTCAGTCGCTGAATGAACCGGTTATGCATCGTGCGGCGGATCTCTTCATTGCCGTCGCGGGTGCCATCCTGTTCGAATGGGATAGCATCATCCGTGAGGATGTACAGATCGTACTTCCGCACTTTCGCGATCGCTTCGACGGCCGGTGAGCGACCACCGAAGTAGCGCTCGTACCAGATTCCCGTCGCGAACGCGTCCGTGTCGCAGATCACGAGTCCGTTACTGGCCTCCGCAAGCGAATCCTCGAGATCGTTCTGACCGTTCGCTATCGCGACGAACTCTTCGGGGCGCCACGCACCGTCCGGACCGGTGAACCCCTTCCCGTCCGTATAGGTCCGTCCGTATTCAGGGATCCAAACCGTGGCATAGTGGCGGGCGAGTTCTTTTACGAGCGTCGTTTTACCCGTGCTCTCCGCGCCGACGACTACGATGCGTCGCGCAAAGTGCGCACGCACCTGCGGAGTGAGGAATCTCGCATATTTCATCGGATCACTTCGCACCATCGTTGCTGAGATCGGCACGCTCAAGCGCTCCTTGTCGACGAGCACATGAATGCATCCCATCTGACGCGCATATTCATCGCCATAGTCTTCGGAAGTGAATACCGCGTCAGGCCTGAACCCGAGCAGCTTCAACGTGTGCTTTGCCCACGCCTTTGAATCATCATCGGCGAGCGTATTGTCATCGATGAGGATGACGTGCACATTCGGATGCTCGCGCTGTATCCAGCGGGCACGTTCCACGCCGGAGATGTCCTGTCCGTCCCGCCAGCAAACGATCACAGTCACCTTCTTGCATCGCGACTCCGCGACGGAAATGAGGTGTTTATGACCCTTCGTGTACGGGTAGAACTTACCCACGACCAGTCCGTTGTTGAACATAGGAGCTCCTTCTTACTTTGCCAAAGACCACGTCCTGAGTGCGACTACAGCATGCACAAAGAACGCGATGTAGAGGATCATGACCGTGAATGCACCGGAGAGGAAAAATAGCACGATGGAAACCAGATTGACAGGTCCCAGCCACAATACCCAACTTTCGACCTTTTTCTGCCCGAGCAAATACTGCGCGCAGACACTGGAAGAAACCACGAGTGAGTCAATGACGGGATGGAACGATCCCGGCGAAAGGACGTCGATGACGAAATACACGGCATACGTTCCGGCAGCGAGAACCGCGAGCCATAGGATGCGACCTCGCGTGGAAAGTGTTGTGACCGGAAGCTCGGAATAGTTTGTGCCGCCAAATACCCAATGCGGCCATGACCACAACTGAATGATGACGAAATAGCCCCAGTTCAACCACTGTTGTCCGGGCAGACCGATCTGCGAGAAGAAGACGCCGAGAGCCAGCGAGCTCACGAGTCCCCACGGCCAGCACCAGATATTCTGGGTACGCGTAAGCCACACGCAAATGAGTCCTGCCCACGTTCCGACCAGTTCGTACGGATTGATATGAAAATCGCTCACGAACTGATATGAGATCGCCTCGTACAGGCACGCCACAGCGAACATCGCGACAGCGACGATGACCATCTCTCCGAACTCTGCTCCGGAGCCCCCCAGTTTTTTGAATGTAGACAAGGTGTTCATACCGGGTTTGTTAATTAGTGTACTTATTACACTATCAGATGTACGCCGGCCGTCAACTGGGCACGATGCATATAAAGAGTTGACCCTTCCGGGTCACTTGTGAACCGCGTGGCGCCCGATGCGCCTGCACATCTATGGCCTCTCGACCATAAATGAGAACCGGTATGAGGAATCAGGAATTGTCTCGCCGGCCTGCGGCGCCGGTGTGAGCCCGGTCAATGTGATCGTATGCTCGCCAACGGTCATCCCCTTTCCAAGCTCGAACATCTCTTCGCTTGTTCCTGCGGGAGTGACGACAGTCGCTCGAACATGCGCTGTCCCAGCCCATATGCACTGCACATCAGCCGGGCAGCGACTGTCATCAACAACGTCATGCGGCGTGATCGTTACATTGAGCGCTGTCATCCGCTGGCCTATTGTTGTATGGATCGCACCCGACTTCTCGGTCGGCGGCGGGCAAGCAATAAATTCGCATTTTGCTCCGGTGCGTCCTACGACGCTCCCATCCGGACAGATCTTGCCGTCACCATCGCATTCATATGCAACCGGTTCCTTTTCGGTCGTTGTGGCTATAGTCGAAGTAGCTCTACTGAGGGGCGGACGCGCATCCGGATCGATACTTCCCCATAGGAGCCACCCCGTAATAACGAGGACTGATGCGATTACGAATGTCGGTAATATTTTGATCATCGTAGGGTATGACGAATGATCGGCGAGGCTATTACGTGGCCGAAAGCGGGCTTATTCGGAGCATTTTCGCGACCGTGACCAGATTCCTGGCAGTATTCGCAGCCATATGTGAGACGGAAGTATTCTTACGGCGGCGCTCAGCGTCGCTCTTGGGATCCTCGCCGACTTCTCCCACCCAGTACGTACATGCCTGCGGCGGGATCGTAAAATTCAAAAAGGTGAGCGTAGAGAGCAAGCCCGCGAGTGTAGCCTGGGCACCATCCTCGCTTCCTGTAATGACCACGCCGGCCACCTTGTTCAGTAATGCACTGCGCCCGCCGGTATTCGCCTCCTCATCGAACGCATCCATGCGCTCTATCGCCCGCTGCATGAGGCTTGATCGTCCTCCCCACCACACAGGTGTTGCAAAGAGGACAATGTGAGCCCGCTTCATTTGATCCACAATGCCCGGCCATTCATCATCATCGCTTTCGCGGAAACCAAGCCCGACCGGAATTTTTTTGTCGGATAGTCGCACGATCTCGTACGAGATGTCCGCATACTTTTTCATCTCGTCGATCACCATCATTGCGACCTCCTCGGTATTCGACGGTGAATCGCCACGTTTGAGCGATGCGTTCAAGACAAGCACTTTGAAGGGTTCCATCACCGTATTTTACACTCGAATCAACAGGATTTGGGATGAATGGTGCATAAAAAGGCGCCCCGTCGTTCGACGGGGCGCACCATGATGCTCCGGAGCAGCTCCGGCGTATCGATCACTGCTTCTTCGGCTGCTTCAGACCCGCTGAGTAGAACGCGGCGTCGGTACGATCACCGAGCGCAAGCTTCGGCTGACCATTGAGATCGTACGCGACCGCCCGCAGATACAGCGTCGCAACTTCTTCAGGCTTTTTCATCAGCACGGCCGAATAGTCCTGGATCGCAAGCTCGTACTGCTTCATCTGAACGAACGCGTTGCCACGCAGTTGGCGAAGCGTCGGATTATCGAACGCAGTGATCGCCTTCGAGTATTCGGCGACCGCCTTGTCGAACTGTCCCATAGTCATACGACAGTACGCGCGCATACCGTAACCAAGCGCGATACCGATGCCGTTGTCCTTCTCCTTTTCGATGATGTCGGTATACTTCGCCAGTTCCGCGAACGCTTCATCGAAGCGACCGAGATACATCATTGTCTGTCCGCGATGAAGCGCCCATTCCGGTTTCCCGAGCGAGACGATCTGCGTCGCGTCAGCAAGCGCCTTATCGTACTCGTGCCGCGACGAGTAATACTCGTAACGGGCAGAATAGCGCTCCACATTCTTCGGCTCGAGCTTTACCGCTGCCGAGAAATCCTCCTCGGCGCTATAGTAGGTCGAACTAAGCACGTGCAATTTCGCACGCAGAACGCGATATTCCGCATTCTTCGGAGCGAGCTCGATCGCCTTGTCCATGTCGGCGACGGCCTTGTCGTTGTCGTACTGATCATACGTTGCGGCGCGCGCACCATAGAGCGAGGCGTCGTTGGGCTTCAGCTCAAGTGCGCGATTGAGATCGTTTTGTGCCTCTTCTTTCTCACCCCACGAGATACGAAGCACAGCACGCCGACTCAGCGCGGCCGCAAGATCCTCTTTTCCCGTCTTCTGGGAATCGATGATGCTCGAACACGCTGCGATCGCTTTTTCGGTATCGTCCTCCTTCGTACACGAGGCTGGCAACGCGGCGATCGCCGGACTGAACCATAGAACAGCTAGAGCCCCTGCAAACAAAAAGCGCATCGAATTGCGCATAAGCGTTCTCCCTTTCCAATTTCGGCACCAATGTGCCCGGTCATTTATACCCCATGCACGACGCCGCGCAAACGCTTATACACTCGGGACCTGGAACAGAGTACCTATCATGAACGTAACGATCATCGCGAGACCGCCGCCGGCGACCATGCGGAACACGACACGGAGTACTCGGGTTTTACTTACGCGCGCGCTCAGGATCCCGGTAACCGTGAGTGCAAAAAGTACCGAAGCGAATGTAACCGCTACGCGGTAGTTCTCGGGAGGCAGAAGTATCGCCGCAAGCGGAATGATCGCTCCGATCGTGAATGACGCCGCCGAGGCAAATGCAGCTTGCCATGCGCTTGTGAGCTCGTTCGGATCGATGCCGAGCTCCGCCTCCACGTGTGCACCGAATGCGTCGTGTGCGGTCAGTTCACGCGCAACGATCTCTGCAGTAGCACGATTCAGTCCTTTGCCTTCGTAAATTTTTGTGAGCTCTTCCAATTCCTCATCCGGAAAATGCTCGAGTTCGTATCGCTCCTTGGCGAGCAGTGCCTTTTCGGTATCACGCTGACTACTCACCGACACGAATTCCCCCACCGCCATCGAGAACGCGCCCGCAAAGAGTCCCGCTATGCCTGCTATAAAAATATCGTGCGTTACCGACGTCGCTCCTGCCACACCGACGACGAGCGCGGCAACAGAAACGATGCCGTCATTTGCTCCGAGTACAGCCGCCCGCAGCCAATTGCTATGCGACATAGAATTGTCCTGGTGGGGCTCAAGATGCAGCGCGTTCTTCGTGAGGTCGGTCATATGTGACGTCAGTGTATCACTTTGCCTTCTGCAAATACTTATAGAAGAACGGACCGACGGTCATGCCAATAGCAGTGCCTATGAGCGCTCCCGCGATGAACTCCGAGAGCCAATGAATGGCTAATGACACTCCGATACCGATATAGAAAGCATAGATGATGGAATAGAACGCGATATGGCGGTGTTTCGGAAATAGATAGATGAGCGTTATAGCCATCGCGAACGCGATCGTAGTATGCGACGAAGGCCAGCCCCAGAATATTCCGTGCTGCATGAACCCGAACTGGAATCCGTGACTTGAATCGACGAACAGATTGTGGAGATCGGGTTGCAGGCGACCGGTGAACGCTTTGAGGAGCGACGACGTGATGGATCCGATAAGCGCAGCCTGTCCGAGCGCCCACCCGATGACAGCACTTCGGGGAGAATTAAAAAGCGCCCCAGTGACGATCAGGAACAAAGGCAGTGACACCGGGACGAACCCTCCTACTACGAGCGCAGGAAAGAACATCCTGTTCAAATGCGGATCACGTACCCACAGGAAATAGTTCCAATCCATTCCTGTTCGCACCACCGCGAACGTAACGGCGCATGCAGCGAGGAGGAAGAAGAATTTCCAACCTCGAAAACTGCTCACGATATTTCGCGGCAGAGTGCGTATGAATATACCCAACATACGTAAAGTATATCGCGTCCTGATACCGTCTGTTACGAATCCCAAAAAAACGACCGGGCATCACTGCCCGGTTTTGTCGCTGTGTATGCTCACTTAGTCGCGGCGAGCAAGGGTGTTCACCGCCTTGCCGTCCGCGGTCGTGAACGATGCACCGCAATCGTCGCAACCGAAACGGTTTCCGTTGCTCCACATCTTGGCGCTGCCGCAATCGGGGCATCGCTGTGTGAATTGAGCCACTGGCTCTGCTGAGCGGGTCACAACCGTCATCTATTGTCCCTTTCCTTGTTGGATAGTCCCTGTAAAAGAGTACAGGATATCGGTCCGTTTTCCAGTCGCTTTTCGGGATCCGCTACAGATCAGCGTCCGAGAGTTTCTTGTCGCGGAGTTTTTTCTTGTTCTCTTTCCAGGCGTCCACAAGCTTAGTCCAGCCCAAAAGCCCGATAGCGGCACGAACAGCCTCCTGCTCATCCTCGGAAAGGTCGTGCCGCCGGAGCATGTTCGTGAGTACCGCTATCGCCTCTTTGTCCTCCATGGCAGGTTGTTACTGCGCGTTCAGTACGACACGTGTGATCTTTGCCACATAACCGGTCGCCGGGAGCCCGTTCTTGGTCTGAAACTTTTTGACCGCAGCTTCGGTTCCACTGCCGTAGTAACCGGTCGGTTCCGCGTTCAAGAATCCGAGTGCTATCAAACGTTTCTGAAGTTCACGTACGTCCGTATCGTCGTCATCGCCGGGACCCATGAAGTGCTCGAATACGTACTTAGTGCCGGAAGCGCTCGAGGCAGCGGTCGTGATCGGAGCAGATGTAAGCGAATTAAGCGCAAGTCGGGTACCCGGACCTACTGCGCCAAGTTGATCAAGACCCTTGGCAGCTTGGAACTTTTTGACGGCAGCGAAGGTTGACGGACCGAAGTATCCATTCGGTGCAACTATAAGGTAGCCTAATTTTTTGAGCAGCTTTTGAAGCTCCATGACTTCGTCGTTCTCGGAGCCCTGTTTCAAGTAGCTCGTAAAGACGTAGTTGCTACCTGTTGCCGCACTAGGAGTCGCGGTACCACCGACTTGCGATTGGAGCAATGCGAGCTGTGCCTGCAGGCTCGATATCGAGTTACCCGTTGTCGGCGTAGTCGTCGTCGGCGCTGTGGTCGGAGGAGCGATCACGGTGCCATTGGGTCCTAAAACGTTGATCGTAGCCGATGTGCTGGCACTCGTACCGTAGGCTCCGATCTGGCCAATGAACGTCACCGTGTGCTGCCCTGCGTCGGCTACTGTTGGAATCCACTGGAATAGTCCTGTGGCGCTCACATTGTTGTTCGTCAGCGTGCTCTGACCCGCGAATGTATCCGTGAGCGCAAATCCGGTCGGCGAATAGTTCATCGGTAACAATGTAAAAGATATCGATTGGCCGGGGGGTACGTTCAGGTTGATATTTGACGGCACTGCAAGTGAAGGCCCCGCACCTACACGCATAAGCACAGTCGCTTGAGCGCTGTGTCCCTGAGAATCTGTTGCATATACGGTGATGGCATGTTCACCGTTCTGGGTCGCGTCTGGCTTCCACGAGAAAGATCCGTTTGGAGTGATCGTAGAATATCCGGCTGATGATCCACTGAACGAATCACTCACCGCGAACGCCGGATTTACGAACCCGGGAGCAGACACATTGAACGTCAGAGTATTGCCGGGCAGCATCGAATTTAGCGGTGACACATTCTGGATCGAGATCGATGGCGGTGGCAAGACCGTGATCTGCTGTGTGGTCGAAACAGTATTTCCATCACTGTCATTGACCCTAATGGTCAGATTGTGCGTACCGATGTCGGAGACATTCGGGGTCCACTGAAAATTCCCGCCGAAGTTCATGTTCGTGGAATTGATACTCGTGTTCGGAAATGAGTCGGTAACCACGTAATACGGCGTACCAAATCCTGAGACCGACATCTTGAATGTGACGCTCGTCTTTGCGAGCGGCGTAGCTGAGGAGAGGTTCTGGACGGTGGCAGTTGCCGCACTGGCAATAATCGGCGCGGAAAGTGCAGTAATTATAGTAAGGCTTAGTAATGTATTTTTTAGTGTCTTCATCTGAGCAGTATATATCTAAATTCTGCGTGAAGACCTGCAAACTGGCGTGTCGAAAAGATGGGACTTCATAAAGTTCTCATGATGGGGGTGTGATAATAAGCAACACCCTTGTCTAGCCTATGCCAACGTCGCGCACTCACCCGACATGTACATGTGACGCTGTAGGCGTATCATCAACACATAAGCCTATGAATACCTCTCTCAGTGGGCTTGGGGGGGGGACAAAACCTCCTCACAGCCATCGATCTTCGATGAATCGTCTTCATTCTATAGATACGCCGAAGCGAATCCGAGCCCGATGCTCATTACCGACACCGACGGGACAATCTACTACGTGAACGCTGCATGGCAGCGGCTCACAGGTTACCCCATATCGGAAGTGATCGGGAAAAACCCACGGTTTTTGCATAGTCCGAGAACACCACGTGAATTATTCAGTCAAATTTGGCAAACGCTGCGCGCCGGAGACACCGTAGAAACCGAAGAGCTTGTCGATAGGCGAAAAGACGGCACGGAATTTTCTGCTCGCTCGGTCTATTTTTCGGTTCAGATGACGAACAACGCGACGTATTACGTGCAGGTATTGCAAGATATATCAAAGCGGAAATGGACAGAAAAACGAAAAGACGCATTCATCAGTACCGCATCCCACGAACTCCGTAATCCGCTCTCCACCATTGTCTTTTCCATCGATCTTCTTAAGAAAGAATTGGGCATCATGCCCGGAAGGACGGCCGAAATTGTCAGTGATCTCGAAGACGAAACCCGGCGCCTCGTCGCACTCCTCAATTACCTCTTGGACACGACCAAAATTCAAACAGGGGCACTCAATATCCAGCTCAAGCAAAGTGACTTACAGCAGTTAGTACGACGGGTTTCAGAGGAGTTGCAGCCGATCTTCCCGAGCCATACGATCAATCTTACACTAGGAGAAAAGCCCGTCGTTGCAGAATTCGATGAAGCTCGTATCGCGCAGGTGCTCATCAACCTTATTTCAAACGCCATCAAATACTCACCGCGAGCGGATACTATCACCGTCAGCCTGGACTCGCAGGACAATGAAGCGATCGTGAGCGTTCAAGACTTTGGTATCGGCATTCCGCCGGAAGAGCAGCAGAAAATATTTGACATCCTATACCGAGTGAAAGACGTATCGAGTATCCGCGGTAACGGCCTCGGACTCTATATTTCTTCACAGATCGTCTCCGCACACGGAGGAAATTTGTGGGTCACGAGCGAGCCCGGGATCGGCTCGACATTCCTGCTCTCCCTCCCATTCGCGCGATCAGCATAGCTACATGAGCCTATACTCGTGCCTCGAATGACGGCCCCCCAGGGACATCCATAGGCGTAAGGACGATGAAGCGCTTCTTCCACGCTTTGATAAAATTTGCTGTTGATATACTGCCTTCACCGGATTTCGCCGCAGGATCATTGTAATAGATCGTATCGTGATCAATACGATTTAGGACTACAAGGTGCGGAATCGTACTCTTCGGGTCGAACTTGTAATGAACGGACACCATGACCGGGCCATCATCAAGATAGCTTCGTAGAGTACTAAACGCCTTCTTTGTCTCGGATCCGGCAAGGTCGAAGGATTTTCCGTCCAGACCGTATCCTTCTGCGAGCCCGATGAGGCCTTTGTACGTCCATCCGGCGCTGTTCAGGTATGCGCCTGAGGCGATCCCTTTATAGAGCAGAGTGTTCACCGAAACCGCGTCCGCATTGTAATAATCTATGATCATCGCGAGACTAGTGACCCCGCATCCGACCTTTTGCCATTTTGGGGAGGTGATATCTCTGAACTGCGAGTAAAATGGAACCACACGGGTCACGCTGGTACTAGTGGCGACGCGATCCCATTGCGGGTTAGAAATGGTGCGCACTTCGGCAAAAGCAGGAGTGCTTGTTGTCACCGGCTGCGTACTTAATGCAAATATCATTCAGTGATAATTCCAGAGAGCGCGCGGGACCACAATAGTAAAATTCATTTCATCTTCATCTTGCCCTTGCAAAAAAATTTCCAGTTAATTCTGAACCACGACTTTCGTGCCGACGATCGCCCACATATACAATTCTTTCGCTTTTTGTGGCGGGAGGTTCACGCAACCGTGTGACCACGTGCGACCGAATTTATCGTGCCAGTACGCGCCGTGTATAACCGCGCCTCCTCGCGTGAAATACATATTCCACGGTACGCCGGGAAGATCGTACACCTGATCACTTACCCCAGGGAGCGGACCCTGCATGTATCGACTTGGTGTCATTTTAAAGATCGTAAATGTTCCGCGCGGCGTCGGTGTGAATTCCTTTCCCGTAGAAATAGGCTCCCGCATAAATAGCGTATCGCCTTCGTACGCGGCGAGTGTTTGGCTCGAAATGTCGACAACGATTCGTTTTGTTGTGGTCGCGCTACCTTTTACCAGCAGATGGTCGCCGTCGTCTTCGAGCACACGCACAACATCGGCGGCCACATACCAATCCCCTGCCACACGCTCCGGATACCGGATCTCCTTATCAAATGCGATTTTGTACCATCGCCGTCCTTCGCCTTCGACGACTGACGTCACCTTAAGCACGACGCCGGTGCGCAGTTTCGTTAACACTGCATACTGTTCACCGGGGCCCGATCGCAAATTTACACATGTCCCCTCGAAATATGGGCCGCAGCTATCAATCACTTCGATATATTGAAACATCGGTACTTCCTCTTTTGGCGGTGTTGTGGTGGCCTGTTCTTCCTCCGGCGTAGCAACAGCTGCGGGCAGGCTAAAGACTCCACCACGCTGAGGCGGTGCAAGTGTGTTCGACGTCCATCCGATAAGCAGCATCGCGAACAAAAACACCGCAATGATAGCGGTGATGATCAAATTATTTCTCCGATTGATCGGGATTCGATGCCTCACGGCGCAATCATAATCAACTTCTGTCAAATGTAAAGCCCCCGATCGCGCCCGGTTACACCGTTGTTTTCCCTTCGAAATGATCGTTATTTTCGTCGGCCTGTGATTCGGCTTTCGTCGCGTGAACCTTCCCGTCGACATGATGCGGCGGTGCATAGACAGTGTAGAGTTTCATCGGCCGATCCATAGATGTATTGATGACGTTATGCTTCGTTCCTGCAGGCACCACGACGGCAATGCCGCCTGAAAATTCCTGCTCGAGTCCGTCGAGTACGGACTTCCCGCTCCCTTCCTCGCAGCGCAAAAACTGATCGACACCGTGCATTTCTTCGCCGATATCCTCCCCCGGCATCAGACTCATGACCACAACTTGCGTGTTGTGTGTCGTAAACAATACCCGCCTGAAGTCTTCATTGTCTTTCGTCGCACGTTCAATGTTGATGCTAAATCCCCTCATGAGTTCATGATAACTTACGATGCATCATTTTGCATGAAGACGCCGAGTGTGCGGATATGCGACGTTAGATCGCCGCTCCGTCGAGGTTCAAATTCGCTTTGTACTGCTCAATGACCTCAGGATGTTTGCCTTCTTTGCATTCGGCGACGAACGCATCCGCGCTCGCTCCATCAGGGAACGACATGTACGCA
>JAGOTU010000091.1 GCA_018061585.1 Minisyncoccota bacterium
AGGTGACCGAGTGGTGCGACACAACGAACGAGGCAATGAAAACCAAGTGGAAAGAGTGCTGGAGAGGAGGATCCTGCCCGGCAGCGCTATAATTATGACAATTTCTCGCACAACCTGGATCCTGACATTCATCACGATCGTGATCACACTCGTCATTGTGCTCATGCCTAATGTGACACTCGCTCAAACACCAAAAGACGCAAGTGATGCACTACAGAACCCGTCCGGCTGCTGGTACAACTTTCAGTTCTCACGCTGCATCGCTGTCCCGGTAACACTGTGGGCGTCGTCTGCCATGCTCTCGATGGGCGGCGGACTCCTTCGATTCGCCGGTTCGATATTCGACTTTGGTGTGAATCATGTGATCATCGACTTTAAGAACACGCTGGTAGAGCTCGACCTCGTTGACATCATTAACTCCGGGTGGACATTCTTTCGCGATCTCGCGAACATCCTGATCATCGGCATTTTCGTATTCATTGCGATCAGTCTCATCCTCGGGCTCAAGGAATACGGCCAGAAAAAAATGATCGCGAGAGTGCTCATCATCGCGGTCCTGATGAACTTCAGTCTCTTATTCACCAAGCTCGTGATCGACGCATCGAACTTCGCGGCGTATTCCATATATTCACAAACAGCAAAAGTGCCGGGAACGTCCGGTGCGTCTCCCGTGTTCAGTATCGCGGACAAGATCCTGGAACCGCTCCACATAACCGGCGTGTGGGACACGTCCGCACTCGCTCTTCGCGTTGCCCAACAAACCGACGGCGGAGCGATGAAGGCATTCCTGTTCGGTCTCTTCGGGTTCTTCATCCTCGCGATCCTCGCGCTCGTCGTCCTCTACGGCGCGTTCCTTATCATCGCGCGAGCTATTCTCTTTTTTATACTGATGCTCACGGCGCCGATCGCCTACGCTTCGTACCTCTCGCCGCACTTCGAGGCAAGTAAGTTCGGCTGGACCGCGTGGTGGAAATCGCTCATCAATAACGCGATGTTCGCGCCGCTCCTCATGGTGTTCCTTTCCATATCGATACTCATCATGAAAACCGCTTCTGAGCAGGTCGCGGGTACCGACACATTCGGCGCACTCCTAAACGCACCACAGGCACAGGTGCTCGGCGACGGCTGGCGTGTGCTGTTCGTATACATTCTCGGTACCGGTATGCTCTTTGCATCGTTTCGACTCTCGAGCTCGCTCGCGGGTTCTATCAGCGGCATCCGTGCAGGCCAGATGGCCGCAGGACTACCGGTCATCGGTGCTGCTATGGGTCTTGGCTTTGCAGGTCAGCGCACACTCGGCTGGAACAATGCGCGCCGCGCCCAGGGCATGGCTAAGGATGTCGATAAGGCGAAGAGCACGGCTATGAGCACCGGCCTCAAGAGCGACTGGGCCGCGTTCGAGAAGCTCCGCAAGCAGAAGGCGGATCTCGAAAAGAAGTCCGATCGCAGCTATAACTTTATGAACTCATCGCTCGGCAAGGCGTTCGCGAAGAGCGCCGGACTCAAGGGCGTCGGCGAGACTAAGGGTGGATTCACCAGCCAGATGAACCAGGCGGCCAAGAACATCGACGACAAAGCAAAGGCACGGTCTCTCAACGACGACGACAAGAAGAAGATGCGAGACGAGGCGGAGGAGACGATCAAGAATAAATACAAGGACGAGGTCGCAGACAAGGCAAAGGCAAAGGAGGCAGCAGAGAAAGAGCTCGCGATCGCGCGCGAGAGTATGGAAACATCCAAAAAAGAGGTTGCCGCCGCCGAAGCTCAGACCGCACAGAACAAAGCGACCCGAGAACCGGAAGTTCGACAGGCAGAAAAGGAGGTCGAAGTCGTCACTAAGGAGGTTGAGAGTCAGAAGGCGAGCCTTACAGGTGTATACGAGAAGCAGATACAGGAGCTCCGCAAACAACGTGATTCTTCGACAGATCAGGGAGAAGTCGCGCGAAAAGACATTGAAATCGAGCGCCGTAAGGCTCAGCATTCTGCTGACATGAATAAACAGACCGAGAGAATCAAGACTGCTGAGAGCAAACTTTCAACTATCACCGCAGACATTGAACGGCCGCACACCGAAGCCCAAAAGAGATTCGAGGCCGCGAAGAAACTTCATGACCAAAAAGAGACTCAGGTCACCAAGGCCCGAAAGGACGCAAGCACGCTCTCATCGCTCATCACCCGCGAGACAAAGGAGCTCGAGGCATCGAAGCTCAAGACCGCGCAAGCGGGCGTGAAGGAGGGAATGAAGCACCTCGCCGAATCAGCATCGGCCGAGCTCGGCGCGGGGCATACCGGTGAACACATTATTCAGCACAGCTTCGATAAGTACACCAAGAAAAGCAGCTCCTCGAGTGTTCTTAAGGATATTCAAGCATCGTTGAAGGCGGGTGGTTCTTCCTCGACTGAAGGCGACGCTCACTAAGATATATGGACGATTCACAAGACATGTCGGCACAATTTGCAGAGCGATTTGCATCGCTCCCGAAGGTCGTGCAGGACGCGATCACATCAGCGGATGTACAGAAGCACATGCGGGATCTCGCACAGAGTCATAAACTGCATGTGGATGAGTGGCAGGTCCTCGAGAACAACGTTATGTTGACCCTCTTAGGCTTCCAGCCGGTCGCTGAAATGGCGACGCACCTCGAGAAGAGTCTCAATATCACGGCAGAAGTGGCTGCCGATCTTGCACAGAGCATTTCTGACATCGTATTTAAGCCGATCCGCAGCGAAATGGAGCAGTCGTTAAGCCATCCGACGGCAGTGCAGGCAGCAGTATCCGATGTCGATACCGTGCGGGCGCAGGCACTTGCAGGGGAGTCGGACATGCCGGCACCACCCGCAACGACCCCGGCGTCCGCTCCTGCGGTTCTGCCGGCTACACCTCCTGCGCCCGCCCCGGAAGAGAAAGCCATCCGTGCGCAGATCCCTGAAACATACGCAAGCGCTGCAAGCCACGAACGCAGATCCATAGAAGGCGATCCGTATCGCGAACAACTTTCGTAAGTTTCATCCAAAATTTCACATTGTGTGTGAGCAACGGCCCGCTGTACAAATAGCACGGGGTATACCCCGTGAGATATTCCTACGGCTTAAAAAGCGATATTTGATTCTATAAACAACTCCGTGTGATTTGACTTATCGAACTGTATATCTCACGAGGTATACTGGTAATGCATGCAGTTCCAGGTCCCTCAATTCATTGAGGTCGAAGATAAGATCTTCGGACCGTTCACGTTCAAACAGTTCGTTTACATCGCGGGCGGTTTGGGTCTTGCCTATCTTTTATGGCGATTACTACCGACATTCGTCGCCGCACCGCTCGTTATCGGTGTTATGGGGTTTGCGGTCGCGCTCGCATTTATGCAATACAACGGGCGCCCGTTCATGGTGGCCCTCGAATCGGCGTTCT
>JAGOTU010000092.1 GCA_018061585.1 Minisyncoccota bacterium
GCAAGACCGACGAAAACCATGATCCCGGCGGTGAGTCCGCCGCATCCGATGGATGCGAGGACGCCGAGCGTGGTCGACGTATCGATCATTTCCATTGCTTTGGCCGTTGCGGCACCCGCGAGCGCGAGCGCGACGAGGGCTGTTTCGGCGGTTTGTGTAAGTCTCATGTCACACCTCCCGCGAAAATCCTACGCCTGAGCCCGGGGGAAAGCAAACAGTAAAGGGGGACACGTAGCAACACGGCCCGCTTCAGCGGGCCGTGTTGCATGAAAGGTGAGTTTACGCAGTAACCTGCGCACTCGTTGAATTGGCTGCCTCGTACGCTGCCTGGCGCTTCACTTCGCGTCGATACGCGAACGCATCGAGTGACTCTCGCACTGCCGTAGGAAGCATTGCAAGAGCTGCGATAGTAAGTCCAAGTGCGACGGCACCCAAGATAACGAATGAAAGCGGAGCAGTGAACTGCCACACGAATAGGTTGACCGTTGCCGGCGCCATATTCAATAGGGCAAAATCCAATGCGACCGCACCCACTATCATGCCGACAATGAGGAACAAGATCATAAGCAATATATTAGCTGCTAACCCTACGTATTAGACGGCGGGCCATGAGATCCATTTCCGCATATTTTTTACACAATTCATCCTTACCATTGGCAATAAAAACGGCTGGGGCATTGAAGCCCCAGCCGAGTACGCGTAATCATACGCAACAAGAACTCATGTCCCGAACTTACTCCTGCTCCTGTTCTTTCTCCGATCGCGCGCCGAGTCCGCTCACCACGAGCCAGATCAGGAGTGTGATCAGAAATCCCAGAACCAGTGCCACCTTGTATGTCGGACCGAATCCGAGGACTCCGGTCACTGTAGGAGAGCACATCAGTTCGAGGATCCCCACCGAAATTAGTACGGCAGGGATAGCAGGAATCGTGTCTTTCAAAAGCATCAGTCTAGTGCCTTTTCTTTTGTAGGAGGAGTGGTCAAACGACCGTGGTGTATCCTAACCGATTTTTTCTGTATACAAAGCAGCGGGCGGGAAACCGCTGTGGATTTCCCGCCCGTAATGATCAGTTGGTGATGAGCTGAACCTCCGAATCACGTCGCGCAGACGCGATGTTTCGTTTGAGGCAGATGAGTGACGCCATTGCACTGCCGCGGCATCGTCTCGCTGAACGATACCGGCGCGCTTCGTAGTGTTGTCGTGCTTCCAGCATCTCCGCATCGAACAGGCGAATGAGCACGTCGTGTCTTGGCCATGACGGGTTCTCCGCGAGCAACGAGCTCAATTGACACTGCATTTCATCGAGCAGGTCGATTCGCTTGGAGACATTGCCCTTCGGAGCGGGTCGCGCGAGCGCAACGCTTTTCCGTCTGATACGATCGCACATCGCCTGGATTGCACCGAGCATCCATACATCCTTTTTGCTGTTTTTACCGTTTGGTACCATACCACGTCACTTTGACCTGACAAGGGTATAGGGCCTGTGCATAACGTCCGGTAAGTCATCTGGGGTACACCCCGTGAGATACAAGTCGCGGACCTTCGTAGGAACATCATGATTTCTATCTCATGGGGTAAACTGGCTCGGTGACCGCACGCTCCAAGAACAACAAACATACCGAGGGCAAGCGCATCGCGCAGAGCGCAGTGTTCGACAAGTACTACAAAACACTAAACGCCGCACAAAAACAGGCCGTCGACACCATCGAAGGTCCGGTGATGGTGGTCGCGGGGCCGGGTACCGGCAAAACTCACATCCTGACGCTCCGCATTGCGAACATTCTCCAAAAGACAGACACACCACCCGACGGTGTGCTCGCGCTCACGTTCACCGAGGCCGGAGTCGATGCGATGAAACGACGACTCCTAAAAATGATCGGCCCGACCGCATACAAAGTGGGTATCTATACGTTCCACGGATTCTGTAACGACGTCATACATACGCATCCCGAATATTTTCCGCGTATCATATCTTCCGTCGCTCTCACCGATATCGAATCAATTCTCTATATCCGCGAAGCACTCTCAGAACTTCCGCTCCAAAAGTTGAAGCCGTTCGGCGATCCCTATTTCTACGTGCAGTCGGTCAAAGGAGCGATCAGTACGCTCAAGCGTGAACACCGCACGCCACAGGATGTGCTCGAAACCAGCGAACGCCTCCTTCGGGATATCGAGAATGATCCGGAGACCGTTCATCAGAAAGGTGCACACAAGGGCAAGGTAAAAGGTGCTGCGCAAACGCAGATGGATCGCCTAAAAAAGGAACACGAACTCGGGCTCGTGTTCGAATGGTACGAACAAAAGCTCGCTGCAATGCGCAAATTCGATTTCGACGACATGATCGTCGAGACAGTGCGCGCACTCGAAGCCGACGAATCATTCCGCCTCGCAGTGCAGGAGAAGTATCTCTATATCCTGGCCGACGAGCATCAGGATGCCAACGGTTCCCAGAACAAGCTCCTCGAACTTTTGGCATCGTTCCACACTTCGCCGAACCTGTTCATCGTGGGCGATGAAAAGCAGGCCATATTTCGCTTTCAGGGAGCGACACTCGACAGCTTTTCGCATTTCCAAAAAGTATTTCCGGATGCGGCGCTTATTCCGCTTACCGATTCCTACCGCTCCGGTAGTGCACTCTTGAACGCGGCGCATGGACTCATGATGGATTCTATCCCCGAGGAGCGGCATCCGCGCCTCATGAGTAAGCTCGAGAACCCGAACCTTGCGGTCCTCGAACAGCGCACGTTCACGAGCGAAGAAACCGAGCTCGCGTGGGTGGTCTCCGCGGTCGCGCGCAATATCGCCGAGGGAGTTTCTCCCGACGAGATCGCGATCATGTACCGCACGAATGCGGACGCCAAAGCTGTATCACGCGCTCTCTCGCTGCATGGCATTCTGCATGCCTTGGATTCCAAGAGCACGATATTCCACGAACACACGATCGCGCAGCTCGTGACGTACCTCCGATTGTGTATGCATATCGGCAGCGATGAGTTCATGGCGCACGCGCTGCATTTCCCGTGGTCGGGTGTAACGCCGCACGACGTGTACAAAATATTGCTTCACGGGCAAAAGCACCGCACGTCCTACGTTGATGTGATCGCGTCACGTGAGGCGCTCCATGCCGCAAAGGTGCGCGATGTTGCGGCGGTGACGGCGTTCTCCGACAGTCTGCGTCGGCTTTCTAAGATGGCGCACGAGGAAAGTGCTCGCGACTTCTTTGACCGCGTACTGCACGAAAGCGGACTGCTTTCGTATGTTCTGAAGCGCAACGACGCCGTATCTATTCTGAGTTCCATTCGCGGACTCGCACAGACATTGGAAACCCTGAGTGCGACCAAGTCACTCTATACCGGGCTGGATTTCGTACATGACATCGGACTATATGAGGAGTACGGCATCGAGA
>JAGOTU010000093.1 GCA_018061585.1 Minisyncoccota bacterium
GCGAGCGTGATCTTGCCGATTATCGCGCGCGCTTCTTCCGGATGCTCTTCGAGGAATTGATTGAACGCTTCGCCGAACACTGTTTCGGTCGCGCCGCGCGCTTCCATTGAGCCGAGCTTGCCCTTGGTCTGTCCTTCGAATTGAATTTCCGCGAGCTTCACGGATACGACCGCGGTCAGGCCTTCGAGAACGTCGTCTCCGGTAAAACTGTCACTATCCTTTCCGCCGCCGTTCTTGGCGTTCAGTGTTCGTGTGAGCGCGGTCTTGAAGCCGGTTATGTGCGTGCCGCCTTCTGCTGTGTAGATATTGTTGGCGAATGCCGATATACGCGACGCGATGTCGTCTACATACTGCAACGCAACTTCTACCTGCACACCGTCCTGCTCTTTTTCTACATAGAAAATAGTCTTGTGGACCGACTCGAGGTGATGGTTCTGGAATCCGACGAGCGAGCGAAGTCCGCCCTCAAAGTAGAACGAGAACGACGGCGCATCGAGCCCGAGATCGCGGAGGTAGATGGTGTCTTCGTGCTTGACCTTCCCTGCCTGTCGCAGGTCATACATAGCGATTCGCAGACCCTTTACGAGGTACGCCTGCTGGCGCATGTGCGAGACGATCCGATCCCAGTTGTATTCAATTGTCTGGAAGATGGTCGGGTCCGCCTGGAACACCGTGATCGTGCCGTGGAACTTTGATTTGCCGATCTGCTTGACCTTGGCGACTGCTTTACCGCCGTTCTTGTATTCCTGCACGTGCTGACCGCCGTCGCGATGGACTTCGACGCGCGCGTAAGTTGATAGAGCGTTCACAACGGATGCGCCGACGCCGTGGAGACCGCCGGAAACCTTGTACCCTTCGCCGCCGAACTTACCACCGGCGTGGAGCGTGGTCATGATCGTTTCGAGCGCGGAGACTTTCGTCTTTGGGTGAATGTCTACCGGGATACCGCGGCCGTTGTCGACGACGCGGACCATGTTGTCCGGCAAGAGTGCGATCTCGATGTCGTTGGCGAATCCGCCCATCGCTTCGTCGCGTGAGTTATCAAAAATTTCCCAGATCAAGTGGTGCAAACCATCGGGACCGGTGGTACCGATGTACATACCCGGCCGTCGTCGGACCGCCTCCAATCCCTCCAAAACTGTAATGTCCGCCGCTCCGTAGGAGCCCTTTTTCTCTTCTTTTTTAGCCATATTTTGGTCGTTCGAGTATATCAAAATTGAACAGCCTTGCCTACTTGCAAGGCGGGTATATTGTGACGTTAGAGGGCTCAAATAAAGCCAAAAGAGAGCACCTAAAGGGACCTGAGGAGGGATCCATGAGGAGACGTGTATCAAGGACGTTCAAATTGAATTCCCTGTCTGCGGGGTCGGGATTGCTCGCTCTCGTGCTTGCTATCGGCTATCTTCAGTCCGATACAGAACCCCGCTGGACGCGGTGCGTCGTCGATGGGCATCCGCAAAAAGTGCTCATTGCCGGGGTGAAAAAGTGGGCATCCAAGCGTCTGTTCTGCGAAAATAATCGGGTCGTGATAGCGATCAAAAAAGATCAGGTGTTGCCACTCACGAAGGACGAAGTGCTTACACCCGGCACAACGGTCGCGTGCACCTACGATGTCGCACGAAATCCGTTCCGTTTGTTCAGGGAACAGGTCGTGACCGACTCCGTGGAATGCCTGTCGAATTCTTCGGATCCATGGAGCGATACGGGCTAAGCCCGAGAGAAAAATGACCCCGGCGAAACGCAGGGGTTTTTTGCTTTTAAAAACGAGCATCGTTTTTACAGCTAAAAAACGGTCGGAGCTTGGGGCCCGTCCGCGTCGTCTGACGACCCCGGGAGTGGGATAGCGAGACGGATGAGGCTGGGATGGGACCCAGCCGCAAGACCGGAGCCCGGCGGGGCGAGGTATGGCGAAAAGATTTTTCAGTAGAAAAATACTTTTGGCCGGCGCGCGCATCGCAGAAGCGATGCGACATGTGGGGGCGTTTTTTGTTGCATTCATACGGTTGCGCTTATAGTATTTCCAGTAGAGCAAAACCGCTCGGATTCGGGGAGATTCAGCATGTTGGTTCGCCTGCTCGCTTGTGTCCTTTTCCTTGTTTTCATGACTACAGCATCCAGCGCCGTGGTCCGCATTTCGGATGATCGCGGCGGCCGAATCGGCACGTACGTCGACAAGTACCAGGGACTGCGGGCCTCCGGCGAGACCGTGATCATCGACGGTCTGTGCGCCTCGGCATGCACCATCGTGCTCGGCGCCGTACCGCACGATCGCATCTGTGTGACGTCGAACGCGAACCTTGGGTTCCATGCAGCGTGGGATTTCGGGGCGGACGGTCGTGCTGTTACGAACCCCGAAGCAACGCAGATGCTCTACAGCATGTATCCGACGCCCGTGCGGCGGTGGATCACCGTTCGCGGCGGACTCACACCAAAGATGATCTTCCTCCGCGGGAAGTCGTTGAACAGAATGTACAAGCCCTGTTACGACGACGCTACTGCCGGCAGCAGATGACCACGGCAAACAGAAAGGCCCTCGCGCGACGCGCGAGGGCCTGATCATTTTGTCCATCAAGCAAATTTGCCGTCCGGCACTTCAGTTGCTTCGTAGCGTTTTACGCTGCGTCGGCGTCTGCGCGGATTCAGCGAGAGGCAGTATGCTCGCGGACATTCGCAGTGCTCATCCGGCTCGTGCTCCCGACCAATGAGCCGACCCATCTGCTCGAGGTGCGGGAACAGTTCACTTACCATTTCGGCATCTTCGTAGATATCGCCGAATTCGAGCCCATGCCTATCGGCATGAGCCACCGCTACTTCACACGGGGTCATGAACCGATGGAGGGACATGACGCCTTCGCATCGACTCAGGAACGAATCGATAGAGCGAAACGCGTGAACTGCGTACATGACGGCAAGAATACCCGCGACGATCACTATTATCAGGATCCCCCAGTAGGACACAGGAGACTCTCCCCCTTTGATTTCCCCCGCAACTATGGAGAAAACTTCCGACTGATGCAAGTGCCTGCGTTTTATCGGATCTCGAAGCCCTGCGACTGCAGCGCTGCCGTGAGCGGCGTCATGACAGCACTCACCTCGTCATCGGTGAGTGTTTTGTCGAACGACTGGAATACCAGACGGAACGCGAGCGAGGTCTTATCGCCTTTTACGAATGTATCAAAAAGGTCCGTGCGGACAAGGAGCCCGCCACCCTCAGTTTTGATGAGCGAGATAACGCTCTCGGGTGTGGTACCGGTCGGCACCCACATCGCGATGTCGCGCGTAATGAACGGATAGCGGGAGAATGCTTTGTATTGCTCAAGTTTTGAGCGCT
>JAGOTU010000094.1 GCA_018061585.1 Minisyncoccota bacterium
AATCGCTCGATGCATATCTGTATCAGTGGTTCCGCCTGAAGACACACGGCCGGAATCTATGGTTGCGAAATGCGTTCAGCTCTATCCCGGCGATGCTCGTCGACAGTGCACTGTTCGTTACACTCGCTTTCTACGGAACGACATCCATTCTCCCGCTCATCATCGGCCTTACGGTCGTTAAATGGATCGTCGCCGTGATCGATATACCGTTCATGTATGTGGCACGAGCTGTCCTCGGCACACAACGACAATAGCTCGGTTTGAGCGGCGGTTATTTCGAAAACAAGTTGGAAATAGAAATTTTCCGAACGCCGAGCAAATAGATCATCTCGAGTATGCCAAGAGAATTGACGAGCAGAAGTACGATGAACCACCACGCGTCACCCTTTCGCCCGCTGTGCCACAAAGCTAGACCTTTCCAGAACATACTCCACACCATGAGCACGAGTAGGCCGACTCCTGCGAGCGGCATCCATTCCGGGCCGCCGATACCAAGCGCATAGTGCATTCCTTGATTTCCCATCATGGGTTAATCATATCAGCAAACATCACACAACGCGCTCTGCATCGTTTCGGCGGACAATGTCCCGGTAATGTATTCGGCGCACGCGGTCCCCGGCTCAGCCTCAGTGGCAATCGTCAACCGTCCGGGTTCGTGCTACAAAGTGATGCACTGGAGGGATGGCAGAGTGGTCTATCGCACCTGTCTTGAAAACAGGAGTGCCGCAAGGTACCGAGAGTTCGAATCTCTCTCCCTCCGCAATGATTCAAAAAATGCGCCGTTAAGGCGCTTTTTTGATTCAACATTGCGAGACAGGGAGAGAGATTCGAAGGCGAGCGGCGGAGGCTCCATCAGCAGATGGAGCGACGCGAGCGTGGTCAGGCGGAGGTTTTGCGCGACGGCGCAAAAACGAGCGCTTGACCGAATCTCTCTGCCGGCGAATTTAGTGAGTCACGCCGAATCCCCCCTTAGCCCCCGTACCCTATGATTTATTTCAAATAAAAAGCCCGGGCCGATGAAACGGTCCGGACTTGGCTTGGCGCGTACGAGGTCAGCAGTTGGCATCAGTTCAACTTGTGGAGTGTCTCACCTCGCTTCTTGAAACCACCCTCAATCCGGTCGATAGCCTCGTCGATGGCCTCGGTCACGAGTTCCTCGCTGATCGCGCTGACGAACAGCTGCACGTCGCGCGCACCGAATGCCTGCGAGGCAGTGACCTCTTTGGTCGCCTGAAAACGCGACCACAGATTCTCAACGAAGTCAGCGATGAGCTGCTGCCCGCGCTCGCTTTCGTTCGAGAACGTGATGACTCCGACCCACGGGTGCGGAAATCGTCCCGCCTCGTCAACACTGCGCTGACGGACCTCTCGATGATAATTCGTCATAGCTCTCTCCTGCTCCTTTAGAGCCTCGTTTTGACCCCCGGCACCGTACACCATCGCTCGGCAAAAAACAAAAGAACGTCGACCCGGGATACGAATCGACGTAACTGTGACAGGTTCAGAAAAATATGGGAATTACGCCTATTCGAACCTGAACTGAGAGACGTACACATAAGAAAAAAGTGCCGCTCTGAGTGAGCGGCACCAGCATATTGCGGTCCGTACGTCAGCCAACGCTGATCTCCGGAGCCTTGCTCGGATCCGATGACAGCTCGACACCGAGATCGAGTCGAATTGCGTTGGGAACCCTGAACTTGTCGGCCAAGCGCTTCGCTTCCTCCCCCTGACCCGCTGCCACAGCATTTCGGATCAGTTGCCAATTTGCGTCAGTTTGCACTGCCTTTGCATCACTACCCATGAGGTCTCTCCTTCAAGTTTGAACAATGGTATGAACCAGAAACTATTCTGCCTCGGACTGCAGTTCTTGCAGCGCAAGAAATTTCCACCCCTTTTCCCACAATGTCGGGAAGGCGCCATCTTCAAGGAACACGCTACCAGGGACCATCCCTGTACAGCGAAAAAACCATACGCTACCTGTGTGAAATATCAAAGACCGCGCCCGGGGGCGCGGTCACGTGCGTTCAACAGATCCAGGTAAGATTCTCGATCTCGTTCTCGATCTCGCCGAGACTGACGAGACGCTTCTCCGGTTCCGTCATATCCTCCGGCAAGTGTTTGGTGTCCTGCCGAAGTGCCATTTTTGCCACCTCTACCTGCAGTTCGGTCAGCGTCCCCTTCGCGATCAAAGAATCGAGCACGAAGTTCAGCATCGTAGTTGACTCGATCGGTGACTCCAGGATCGCAGTGCCGTCGTCGCATACAAGGATGAGGTGTCCGTGTTTTTCCATTTCTGCATACGGGCACTTTACCGTTCCGAGCTCGTCATATGAGGAGCGTAACTCCCATCTCTTGCGGCACGCGCGGCAAAATCCCACGTGCCACGGAAACGATTCGTCCAATGGTTTCTCGACCGGCGTGAGTCGAAAGGCAGATTCGGGACTGTCCGGGTCAATCGGATACATCCGGGTGCTCATAAATACCCACGGGTAGTCGATCCGGAATGTCCGCGGACGGTCGGGTACAGCAGTCATCATCGTGTCCTTTCAATCAATCTCAGCTACATCGACACTACTCCCGTGTATGTATCGGAGCAAGCAAGCGCGATGCTACAATATTTCTATCTATGCAAGACCACACGGTCGTACTCCGTTGGAACGCCTACGAACACGAGCATATTGAGCGCGGGACCGAATGGTTTTGGGCGCTCGGCATCGCAGCGGTATGCGCCGCACTCACTGCGGTCCTCCTGAGCGACATTCTCTTTAGCGTACTGATTCTGCTCGCAGCGTTCACTATCGCGCTTTTGGCACGTCATGCGCCGGATGTTTCGACATTTGAGCTTTCCATAAAAGGGGTGCGTGTTGATAAAACGCTGCACCGCTACGACGAGATCATTTCGTTCTGGGTAGAGGACGAGCACGACGGCCATCCCCTCCTGCTCATCGATACGCTCAAGTTCATGTCTCCGAACCTGATCATTCCGATCCACGACATCGACCCGCAGCTCGTGCGTGCGTATCTAAAAGAACACGTTCACGAAGTGCGCATGAAAGAACCCGTTGCACACAAGGTGCTCGAGTTCTTCGGGATCTAGAGCAAGCGCTACGGAGTTGCCGTAAGGGTGGTCTTTGCCTCTTTGACCTCACCTCCCACACTTGTGCAGGTGAGCAGTACTTCTGTGTCTCTTGATACGCTCGGTACGGCAAGCGCTCCGCTTTGCGGAATAGGATTCGCGAATAACGCCGTAGTTGCAGGGTCGTTCGTTGCAGTGAGTTCGCATAGATCCATGCCAC
>JAGOTU010000095.1 GCA_018061585.1 Minisyncoccota bacterium
CGCTCGACGGCTCCGGCCTCTCGGGATATTCACTTCGCGAAACCGGCAAGAATGGTTATGCGCTGCGCGCGGGGAATTTGACGGATATCCAACGCGCATCGCTCCCGGAACTCCTCTCGGGCGGAGATGCATACCGCGGCACTCTCACGCAGCAAAGCGAGGTGGGTCCGACGATCGGTGCGGAGCTCAAGAATAAATCGATCGTCGCCATGGCGGTGGTGCTGTTGTGCATCCTGCTTTTCATTGCGTTCGCATTTCGCCACGTCTCTGAACCGATCTCTTCGTGGACCTACGGTCTCATTGCGATCGTGACTTTGATACACGACGTGATCATCCCGCTCGGTGCATATGCGGTGTTCGGATATTTCTGGGGCGCGCAGGTAGATACGCTTTTTGTTACGGCACTCCTTACGATCCTCGGGTTCTCGATCCATGACACTATTGTGGTGTTCGACCGAACGCGCGAGAACCTGCATATAAATCATGAGAAGGGGAGACGCGAGGATTTCTCCGAGACCGCCGGACGCTCCCTGAGTCAGACCATGGTTCGTTCGATCAACACATCCGTCACTGTCGTATTCTCGCTCGTCATGTTGTATATTTTTGGTCCGGACTCGACGAAGTACTTCGCGCTGACACTCCTTATCGGTATGGTCGCGGGAACGTATTCATCGATCTTCTTCGCAACGCCTCTACTTGTTGCTTGGGAAAAATGGCGACGTAATTCAAAGTAGTATTTTAAGCCTCCCGGTATTCTCGGGGACTCAGGCCGTCGAAGCATCGACGAGCCATCGCCTGATTCTCCGGGGTCTCGCCCGGCAAGGCATTGCCGAGGCGGGAGGAGAAATGGCGCCGCAACAAGTAAACTACTCATTTTGAAACTAAAACGCCGGTCATGTGACCGGCGTTTTCGTATTGTCTGCGGGCTCGATTCGCAGACACAGCATGAGTTCGATGAGAATCGCTCGGATAAACTTCGAGCGCTTCGTACGAGCCGCGAGTCGTTCCAGATCTTCGATCTGAATACTGACGTTTTGCTCCATTCCGTCGATCTGCAGTCGTTCCACCAGTTGGAGCGCCGCGTTGCGTTGCCTTTTATATATCCTGCGGGCGCTTTCGCGAGCCGCAGGATCGTGACGTGCGTCACCCATAATTTCAGGCATTCGCATCAAAACGCAGTACGGAAATCGTCGAGCACGAGCGCCGGATGCCGTCCTTTGCGCACGTCCCCGAGTGCCGACTGATATCGTGGATCGCCTTCGTAATTCGGTCCCCACAGGCCGAGCATGGCTTGGTGGTATTCGCCGAGTCGTGCTTTTGCCCTGTCTTCGGGTTGCTCTGCATGCATCTGTTGCATTGGTTTCTCCTTCAGGTGTGCGGATTCGCGCACGGTTAATCCCGGTGTTCGTACGAACGTCGAGCCTTTTGCTCTCATTGTGAGCCCCACTTCTTGCTGTAAAGAACGCGCAGCGGTTGGTACCACTGGCCGGATCAAGTGATCCGGAGTCTGTTTCGAACGGGTTCGATGCAGATTCCGAGGCACTTTATACAAAACCTTCCGGTCGTCTTTGGTGCTTCGCGAGGCGCCTCCAGGCACGTCTCGCTGCTACCGCAGCTCCGACCGCTTTTTCGTTCCCCGAACGAAAAAGCCCCCGCTTTGGGAGGGGGCTTCTGGTGTTTGTTTCGGTTTTAGTTACTTCTGAACCGTTGCATACGCCAAAGCCCCCTGTTTCCAGTAGCTAAAAAAGTACGCAAACGCTGCAATGACTGCTCGATTCATTAGTTTGAGAATACGCCCGCACAAAATTCTGTCAAGAATTCGCGTTGACTTGGTAGTGCGACAGGAATACCATTTACAGGCTCACACAGAAAAAAGAGGACAGAGCATGAAGGACGCGACACTTCCGGCTGATGCCGGAATCGGGAGTAACGACAGGGATGCGCTCGCTCGTGCGGAGCGGGTGGAGAGGGGAGGTCGGCGGGACCATAGGGTACAGCCGCCGCCTACGTCGCCGGCGATCAAGTCGCCGATGACGCAAAAGGGGTAAGCCCGAATTTCTAAGCAGTGTATAAGCGCGTTCGGGGCCATCGCATCGTGCGATGGCCCCAATTCTTTTTCCGTTTTTCTTGACAGTTACCGCACTCGCGCTATTCTCAAGAAATGACTCACAAGCAGTGCAAGCGCGTCGCACTTGATCTCCTCCTTCGACGGGTGGAGGCTTCGCTTGTGTCCAGAAACTAAATATCCGGATACAGACAAGGCCTTCACCCGAAACGGTGAAGGCCTTGTTCTTTGTAAAGGTGTATAGAGGAAGTTGAACCCAGGGAGACTACAGAATGGTTTTGCTACATAGTGCGGCGGTACGTCGCGAACGTGATGAACTTGCCCTCGAACTCACTCCGCTCGATCAGAAACCGAGACGACTTGAGTTCGTGTCTCTGACGGTGGTATCGAGCCCGAACCATAACAACGTGACGCTCAGACTGCTCGTCGATAATGAACCGACCGTGCTCGAATCGCACGAAGGTGTCGGGCCGATCGACGCGATATGCGGGGCTTTGAAACCGTTCATGGAGGACGTGAAATTTCTGCGGCTCGCCATGGTGTCCGAAGGACCGGGCGCCGATGCGATCGCGAAAGCGTCGGTGGATGTCGAATGGAACGGCGTCGTATTTTCCGGCGAGAGCTCGAACCCGAACACACTGGATGCGACCGCTGAGGCGATCGTGCATGCGCTCGACAACCTCAGCAAATTCCGCGAGCGGATCGGTGCAAAAAGTACGCCAACGGTTCGCGGAGGTCTCTGGGCAGGGTTCATCGTCGATGAGGGCGGAGGCACCCGCAACGGCAACAGCAAGCACTATGCCTTGTTCAAAGTTGTGGTTCGCGCATGCGGTACGCTGTTGGTGGAGCATGTTCGCAACTCGACCGGTAAGGAGAAGCGTGGGCTCGCCAAAGCGTTCCACTATGAACGTCGGATCTGCGCGATCGACGTGCGCTCTACGTCGCGTGATACCTGCCACCTGTTCATCGAGGAGGGGGATAGGGATTTCTGCCAACTCAGTTGACGGGATCGCTGTTGATCGCGGAACGCCGGCGATGTCCGCCGGCGTTTACATTCCAGGTATGGACAGGTATCTTATCGCCAGGTTCCATGAGGTTCCAGCAGGGAGAGATCCGATGCGAAGTGTACGAGGCTTCGACGATCTGGAGCCCGTCAAACGTGGGCTTCAGAACATCATCGACCGCGACGAGGTACTTAAGCTCATCTGTCCGCCGCATGAGGCA
>JAGOTU010000018.1 GCA_018061585.1 Minisyncoccota bacterium
GAGCATGGATCCGAACCGTTCGGTGCGTCAGAATGATCTCGGAGCGTATGCATCGATCCTGAGCGGTGCAGAGCTCGGCCCGCTGACGCCGCTCAAGTGCGCGTATCAGGGATGCACTGCTACGCCGACGATCGAACCCGGCAACCGCGGGTACAGTCCGAGTGTGAATCGTGTTGCGCAGGCACCGACGAGCGGACTCTATTACCGGGATCCACAGACGGGTGCTATCGGCGTGCCGATAGATCCGGAGATGTCGCGCGAAGAATTTATTCGTGCGGCGCGCGAGGATGTTGCAATGGAACGTCTTGCACAGAACAACAAATTGCCGCAGGGATCCGCATTCCAGAACTTCAAGGCGACACGAGTAGAGGGCGCAGCAGGCGCAGTCGCACCGCAGCCGCAAGTGGTGATCAATCCGAACCACAGATTTGATACGCGCTATAGCTATGCGAGTATCAGACCCGCCTCAGAGCGCGGCGGATTTGTTGCGCAAGGACCGAACACGCCAAGTCGC
The DNA here is from genome assembly GCA_018061585.1 of Minisyncoccota bacterium. Classification (GTDB taxonomy): domain Bacteria; phylum Patescibacteriota; class Minisyncoccia; order Phycocordibacterales; family UBA2100; genus UBA10103. The sequence goes on from JAGOTU010000018.1 coordinate 515, forward strand.
CTCAATAACACAATGGATGGCGGCAGACTGCCGTGGGGATCAAACCCGGAGATCTACAAACCGCTCGAAGCGGCGTCGCAGCATTTGCCGCCGGGATACACCGTATCGATCACGAATTCCGGACGTCATGATCATTCGCACAATCACGGTACGTTCATTAACGGACCCGATGGGCGCGTGGCGCGCGCGTCCGACATGGTCATTTACGATCCGAACGGTAAACCACTCGCAAATATTCAGTCGCCTCAAAATTTCCAGATCTATCGCGAGCTCGCTCAGAACTGGAAGTACTACCACGACCAAATGTATCCTGATCGAAGCAATTTACCGCGATGGGGCGGCGGGTTCACTGATGTACAGGCAGACCTCATGCATCTTGATCTTAATGCCGCACGAGGCAACGGTGCTTTCAGCTGGGAGCGTGGCTTAAGTGCCTCGTATGCACAATTCGGAACTCCGGATCAAGTAGGGGTCGGTATGGGAAATACCGCAACGTACCAGCCGATCAATCAATCCGCAGTCGGTCCCGGAACGACAGGTGTGGGTGTGCAAGATACGAGGTACGACATCGTAAATGATTCGGGTGAGACCGTCGCAACGGGTGTGCCGCTCCCGGATGGCACGGTTGCCGGAGACGGTACGGTGCGATTGCTATCGAGCAAAGACGGAGCGCCGTTGAATGAGAACGGCGAGGCTCTTAAGGATGGCGAAAAGCCATTGCAAATTTCGTCGGACAAAACGTTGCCGAAACCGACCGCGGACGGGGACGGACTTACGTTCAAGGATGAGCGACCGACGCAGCCGAGAACTGATGATCCGTGGAGACGAGGAGGATATGCGGATCCGTATCCGAGAACCGGTCCGCGACCGACTGCGTACTGTGTCGACAACAACGGCCGACTGTACGGCTGCACACCGACGGGCGGATCGAATCCGACAGGTGGGACGCGCCCGGGGGGTGGAGCGCCATCGAGGCCGACATCGCAGCCGCAGTATCCTGCTCAACAATTCCCACGACAGAACCCGACCCTGCCTCCATACACATTCCCGCCGACCATACCCGTTCCGCCGCCAACTGTGGTGCCGCCGCTCACCCCGTCACTCTCGTGCTCACCATCATCCGTGCCATTCGGAACTACAACGCCGGTCACTGTTTCGTGGTCGTGCCTCACGGGCACTGCCAGTTCGACCGGATTTGCGACAGGCGGTACAGCTGTCGGTCGTGCGACTTTGAACTCCTCATCGCGCGCAACATCCTCGATGCGATTCTTCCTCCAGTGTGTCAGCGGTGCACGCATCAGTCCGGTCGCAACATGCTCGATCCCTGTTGCGGTACCACCCGCACCGGCGGTTTCGCTCACAGCGGATCCGAATCCTGTAGACGAAGGAGGATCTGCGGTCGTTATCTGGGGAAGTTCGAATGCGTCGAAGTGCTCGCTCCGTGCCACATCAAGCACCGAACTGATTGACGGCTCGACCGACGGCGCGACGAGCACCGCTGCGCTGTTTATGACGACTCCTGTGACCCTTACGTGCACGAATGCCGCGGGAATAACGAGCTCGACCTCGATCACGATCCGGGTTCGATAAACACGCGTCTTCGGGCGGTCCGCAAGTTCGAGAATCTCCACAGGTAGAGCCACGGAAACGCTTTTTGGTTGCTACAATTACGGGTATGCATTCGCGTCGCTATGCGGCCGCTTTTCTCGTGTTTATCGCGGCGTTTTTAGCGACCGCCTCTGTTATCCCAAATGGCATAGTGTATGCCGAGGGAACGAAGGCCGACGAGATGTGTAAAGCGGAGGTAAAGAATGAAAAGGAGTACAATCCCTCGAAACCGTGGGGTAAATACTGGACCGAAAAGCGTGACGGAAAGAACGTCACGATCTTTAATCTTTTCGGCGTCACATGCTATGACATCACGAATAAAGAAAAGACCACCGGTCATTGCTTGCGCAAGGATCGATGTCTTGCCACAAAAACCGCGGAAGGAGAGGATCCGAAGACCTGTAAAGAAACGGGGGCATGTCCGGACGGAGGCACCAGCGGGACGGGAGGAACAGCAGGTAGCGAAGGGGACGAAAGCACCGATATTCCGGATGAGCCGAAACCGGACAATTCGGATGGCGTCTTGCCGTTACCTGATGAGCCGAAACCGGAAGTAAAGCCGGACCCGTGGACCAGCGGAGCGACGCCATTCGATCAGGGAGTGCCGACGAATAGTTTCGGGGATGCGCTACAGCAAGTGCAGAATAGCGACTCATGGTTCGCAAAGACGATCGAATCGTATTTCGGTTCACCGGACCCTATGGGCCCGGAAACTTCGGGAATAGGTAACAACTTCGGTGCACAGTCGATGATGCCCCAAGCCCCGAACGGTACTGAGAGCGGTATCGGTAGTCAGGGGCAGAGTTTGTATGAACAAGCGTTCAATAATTACTCGACGCCATCCAGCTTTCCCGATCCGTCCACGCAGTCACAGGGAGCAGCCGAGCCCACATTTGCAGAGCGTTTCGGTACGTGGGCAGGTGAGACGGTAGCTGCCGCAGGCGACATGGTGCGCGATGCATACGAGGCAGTCAGTGATGCGCTCGTCGGACCGGCCAACAGCGCCGAATCCGGCGTGCCGCTCGAAAAGGACATGACAGATCCGTTCTATGACGGTCTTGAGCCTTTGCAAGAGATGTCACCTGAGGAGATACGGCAGATCGAAGAGTCACAAGCGCGAGAGCGTGAGTACGATGCGGGACTGGAAGAAGCAAATGCCGAGCAGGTTCGCGCAACAGAGGCGGATCGTGCAGTGCAGCGCGAAGAACAAGCCACTCGCGACGAAGCTGCGTATGAGCGATCACTCAAAGACGCGGAGAGAAACGTGCCGGTACCAGAGCAGGTGCAGACCGATCCACAGAGAGAAGTCGAGCAGGCGATACGAGATGACGCGGCGCGCGAAGCAGCGGCAGCGATTAAGGGCGATGACCTGCCGCCAAGCGGCTTGCCCGATCGGGCGCCTGAAGGACTGTCCGCTGCCTCAATAAAAGAAGAGGTCGATCTCCTACGTAACAACGTTTTGGAGCCTACGGAGCAGCGGATCGCTGCATCCGAAGAACGCCTCAAAGAGTTGCGAGATACATACAACGACGAGATTCGACAGGCGAACCGTTTTCGCGACCAGAACATGGTGGGTCTTGCAAAGGACGGCGTGACCCCACAATTCAAGTCTCAGGACGATGTCGATTCATATAACAAACTCATCTCGGATGCGGAAACCGCGCGCACTAACTTTGAGGCAGAGCGATTGACCAACGAACTCGTGCGCGAGGAATATGGTGAGCGACTGGCGGAGGTCAAAGAGCTTGTGCGGCAATACGACAATCTGCCCGCAGAGGAACGAGCGTTTGAGGCCATCCAGCAACAAAAAATTGATTCTCAAGTACGGGCGTTCGAAGCCGCGCAAGAAAGTACACGCCTCCGCGCGATCGTCGATGATCCGAATGCCGCCTATACCGACCGTATGGATGCTGCGCTCAAGCTGCGCGGTACGGAAGACGCAGTGCGACAGCAAGACGCGATCACGACCGCCATGGAGAATCGCGAGTCGTGCGTATATAACTGCGCATTCGGAAAGTCGCTCGCAGAGGCATATGCGCAGCCGCAGACAGAATTGACGCCTGAGCAGAAAGTGGCCCAGCAGGGCATGTTTCATGAAGCAGAAGTGTGGGCAAAGGCACAGCGCGCGCTTGCAAACCCGCCTGATTTTTCGAACGGTCCGGCGAATGAAATGGGTATCATAGAAGCAAATCCCAATGCACAACAGGATCTGGAGAATTGGCGGACCGAACAGCAGCAGATCATCGAGCGGGCGAATCAACGAGGCGAAGAGTTTGCCGGATTGAAGCCACGATCAGCAGAGACGCAGAATTACATAGATACGAGAACGGGGAATGTGAATCCGGTCCTCTATGCCTATCAAACTTATTTAGATGGCCTAAAATCCGCGCTTAATTATCCGCTGGGGGATGCGGTCACCGGCATCGCAAGTACATTTACTTCCGACCAGCAAATTATCGACGGTATTCGTGCGGTGGGGAATGATGCCGGCACGATAGGCAATGTGGTTCCGATGGGAATTGGTGCGCAAATGGGGGTGGGTATGGGTGAGCAATTCCTTGGGGCGATCGGTGAGCCACTGCCGGATACGCAGCTGGATAATTTAAACAAGTCCGATGCGGAGCTTGCGATCCAGCGCGCCACTGATATCGGTATGACGGCATTGAACGCCACCATGTTCGCGCCCGCGGGCGCGCTCAGTAAGCTTGGGGGTGCATTTTCGGCAGAGCGTTTGGGTGCAGGATTCGGTGATGATATCGCCCGCGCCGCTGGTTTTGAAAGTCGATCGGCTCGAATGGAATCACAGCTTGGCGAATTGAGTGCGTCTTACGAGCGAGCGCTTTCGCGAGTGGGGACAGCGGCTGCGCCGACTCAGGGAGAGCTCGCCGCAATGCGCAGCGAGATCCAATCTGCGCAAGCAACGCTTGAGCGTGTGCGCGTGTCGGAAGGTTTGCCCGCGGGGACGACACCCCGACCGGATATAGCTCCTGTTGCTTCGTCCCCGATACCGCAGGAGATCCGAGCGCTCACGTATGGCGATGCGGCCCCGGCAACGGTTGCTGCAGAAACGACGAACGTACCGCGTGCGTACGTTAACGCGGCGAATGCGGCTGACGCCGCCGCAATATCGCGCGGTGTAGAGGCGGGTGCTATCGAACGCGCGGGTGTGGCCGATGTGGCGGGTCAGCGTTTTGCATACGAAGTCAAACCGAGTGGCGAGGTTGTACTCAGTCCGGCTGCGACCGCACGCGTGACGGATCTGGCGCCCGTATCTACTGCAGAAATTAATGCAATCGCGGATGCGCGTGGCGTCGCAGCTGCAGCTACTGAGCCCACCGTACTTCGCGCGGTCACCGGCGAGGTTACCGCTGCGGAACGCGCGGCATTGATCCGATACGAAGACGCCGCGCGAGACGTGGGTGCATGGCGAGCCGCACCGACCGGTCCGGCTCCCACATCGCGATTTCTCGCGGCAGAGCAAGGGCTCCAGGAGATCGGTCTTGAGCGCGCCGTCGACGGATCGATCTATCGCTCCGGCAGCGGCGAGATCCTCGGTGATCTGCGCACCGCTGAGCCCCAACAGAGCTTGATGGCTCGCCCGAATGTGGAAGTGCCGCAGTACACGAAAGCAGGTGATCGATGGTTTGAATCGAACAATCTGTCAAAACCGATATCAGATCCGGCGATCGTTCAGGTGCTGGAGTCAAAGCTTCCCATGAACAGTGTTCCGGCCGCACAGGTTGCTGCAGATATGCGGCAGGCGCGCGCGATCGCCGCGGCGGACGCTCGAGCTGCCGAGCGAGCCGTTGCAGAGCGCGCTGCTGAGGCTCGCATCGAACCTGTCGCGAGAGGACAGGATGGAATTCCATTGCCGCAGCTCTCCGGTCCGAGCGGTGGTGCGTCGGCACCCGCGCGCACGACGGCACGTGTGGCAGAAAGCCAGGCGGTACGGGACGATCTCGCGCGGCTTCAAAGACAGGGGGACACACAGGCGCTCGCGCAGGGTGGTCCGGTGCTATCCGGGCCCACAAGCGCGAGTATCCGCGACGGGATCACGGCGCTCAAGAATGCCGGCGGAATTCCGGACAACATGAAATTTGCCAACGCGTATCTGGAGAACGCCGTGTACCGTGTGAGTCCTGAGGGAAATCTGACGCGAGTGAGCGATGCTGCAACAGCGGCGGAGATCAAGGCTGCAACGAATCCCACACTCCGCACGACCGATGCAGAAGCGATCGGACGCGCAGCGAAGAACGCGGCGGATACTCAGGCCGTAGCAGAGGCTGCACGTGCTCGACTCGAGCTCGCAAAAGCGTATGACGGTGAGATCCTTCTGGCGAATGACGTACGAGAAGCAGGTCGTGCGCTTGCGGGGGACGTGGATGCGATCGCGCAACAGGCAGCGCGCAATTCGACTGAGTTCGCGTGGGTACCGGAGGCGCAGGTGCCGAAACCTGTTGCCCAGACGGGCGGTGGGCGCGAGTTCCTGACGGAGGTGGAACAGGCGCTTGCGAATCCGTTCAAGACGCCGACGACCGAGTTCGCCCGTGGCGGAAACGTTGCCTCAGACGGGCTCTCGCCCGCACTGCAACCGTATCGAGCACCGCAGTCGACATTTGCCAATTCCGCAGAGACGGCTCTCAAAGAGCGACTAGGCGCATCGACTCCGGCCGAAACACTCGCGCAGCGCGCGGGCATAGGCGACAGTGCTCATCCGGTGCCGTCACCGAGAACGGTGGTCAATGACCTCGCGGTAGCAGACGATATACCGCTGGTTTCGATCAAGAACGCGCCGGGCGCTCAAGTGGGTGAGGCTCTTTCTCTGCCCGAGGCAACAGCGATACGTTCATTCAATAGTTCGCTCGCGAATTATACAAAGGCGCTCGAGAGCGGTGGCGACGTGACGCGCGTCGCAACGCAGGTATCCAATGCATATTCAGAACTTGCCGGAGTCGGCATTCGTCAACGAGCGGGCGACGGCGCGCTCGTGCGCGAAAGCGGCGAGACGGTTGCGGTTCGCGTGTCGCCGCCGATGGCCGCGCAAGCTGCATATGCGGTCGTGGTGGCAATTGATTCGCAGGTACGCGAATTCGCAACCGGCGCGACCGATGATACGTTCTCGTTCGATGCGCCCGATCTCCGCATCCTTTCAAGCGATTTCGGCGTGCAGCCTCCGATCAACGTGGATGAGGCGATCATATTGAAAAAGATGAACGACATCCTGGAGAGCACTCGCTCCCGAGATTCGCTCGCATACATATTGGATGATTCCGGACTGGAAGTCCGTCCCCAGGACGGGTTCATTGTGCGCTCCTACAACGGTGAAGTCGTGGCACGCCCTGCAGGCGGAGGTACTCAACCCGGGAATTTGCCGGATTCGTATGTAGCAGCGGGTCCGACTCCGCCGCTTCCGGTAAAACTCGTACGAAAAGATTCCTCGACGAGCGTGAACGGGAGCAAGACGCGGGAGATATTTGATGGCGTGGATTATCGCGGACGAACAGTCGTTTCGATGGAAGTCGAGATCGATGGTGCTATCGCAAAGATCTTGGATATAGAGGCAAACCGCCCGGGTGCCACTGAATGGACGCAGTTCTCAAACTCTGTGGGACCCTCTGCAGTCCGCTCGCTTTTGCAGCAGTTGCGAGCGCAGCACCCGGAGATCGTTGCGATCGGCGGAGTGCGGATGAGCGGTTCGCGTTTTGCAGGAAGCTGGGATCCGGAGGATCTGGGCGAGCCGATGGAGATCTTGTTGCCGAGTATCGCGCTTGAACCGGTACCGGTACGTGCGGCAGGTAACGGGCCTGCAGCACTTGCGCTTGGCCTTGCGCTTTCTGTCGCGTCTCCGCTCCCGATCAGCGCCATTGCCGATGCGCTTGGTGGTCCGAATAATGCGTTCTCTATCGCAGCGCAGGCAGCGCAGCAACCGACACCGCGAGATATCGAGCGCCACGCAAAGGCCATCGCCGACCTCGGAAAAAAGATAACAGGCGTTGCTAGCTGGTATGGTACGGGCTCCAATGGGGGTACGAATCCGAGCGACCTCACGGCCTCCGGTCAAATGCACAGGAACACCGGATTTACCGCAGCGATGCTCGGAGGAGGTCCGAAATATCCGTGGGGCACGCGCTTACTCGTCAAGAATGTCCAGGAATTCTTGAAGGACGGCAGCAAGAATCCTCGTTACGGGAAAGTGATCGAAGTAGTCGTAACAAGCACCGGTTCTCAGCCAAATCGGATCATTGATCTCGACCCTGCGGGCCGTGATGAAGTGATCGGTAACGATGGGACGGCACTTGTGGAGATCGCAGTTGTATCTGTACCAGACCTCATAGATGCGATGTACAAAAAGGGCCGCACAGATCTTGTGGGCGGAGGTCCGGTTCCGAGCGACTCGTTTGATACGCGCTTAGCGCAGATCAAACAGAATCCGACCATCGCGATCGCGCAAGCGAAGACCCTCAGCGGTCAGCCGACGACAGTGAACAATCCAAAAGGAGCGACAACGCGAGGACTCGCGCCATCGCAGCAGATATCTATTCCGGATGCGCTCACAAAAACGCTCGGCAATATCATTAAGCGAAGTAAGACGCCCGACGATAAGGCTGTGGACATCGTCGCTGCACTCGAAAAGAGCAATCCGCAGATATCCGGACTGGACAAAGCGGTTCGGTTGTCGCGCGATGGATTCGGAAATACAGATATCTACAAGAACCAGCGCGATCTCGCGGCTCGCCAGCTGTACGGAACTGATGTCGCGAGTGATGCGGACATAGCGGGGGCGGATAGCACGATCGCTCGAACGCTTGCCAATATTGCAGCGAATCAATCGACAGCTGATCTGCTCGCGCAGAAGGGACTTGTTGCGAAGGGTTCGACCGCACAGAAGAATGCAGACGGCTCCTATAAGATCACAACGCCTGCCGGTACGACATTCAAACTCGCACAAGTTGCCCCCGCGTCATCGAAGCCGCTCACGCTTGATCCGATAAAGCAGTACACGATGAAAGAGCTGCGCGAGATGTACGCACCGGAGCTCGAGAAATTCATGCAGGCGGCAAAGAGTGTTCCCGACAGTCGCTTCGTAACGGGAGACATGCTCGCCGTCGACATCGATATCATCAATGAGTTCTTCAGCGTTTTCAAAACCGTTCCGCAGATAAACGGGGTCGGGAGATCCGCGCAAGTAAACAAGCAGGTTGGTGGAGATCCGAACAGCGATCACCTTACCGGTCGTGCCACCGACTGGAAAACAGTGGGTGTGCCCGAAGATCAAAAAGCAGAATTGCTACGCATACTCCAGAGCAAGGGTCTTGGGCTTGTTACACACTCGCATGGACAGGGCCCGCATTATCACGCATCGATGGATCGCGCGGGAACTCCGGTAGAACGGGCAAATCTTCGCGTCACTGAAAATACCCCGGTGCAATATGCGCTTACCAATAGTTCCGGGTTCGTGGTGGGCGGCAAGTCGATCGCGCTTGCAGCGCCTACAAAGCTCGTTACCAATGCGACCGACATCGCGTTCGTAACACCTGACCTCCCGACGATGATGACAACGAATGTGCAGTACACGCCGACGGGTGAGCCGAAGTGGCAATTGCCGACTCCTCAGGTCACGCTTACCGCCGTCGATCCGCTTGAAGCGAATCCTGTACCCGACGTGACTCCCGGTCAGGATCTAGCGGAAGTACACATTCCGAACAGTGAACAGATAGCCGCGATACCCATACCGGATCAGGCGCCGCTCGATCTGAACGACGTTCGACAGCCTGCGGAGCCGCTTGCAGCAAATCCTGTGCCGAAGATCACGTCGATCGAGCTCGGAGAGATCATTCCGCGAGGCGTTATCTATCAATCGAAACTCGGACCGGTACAAGGAACAGATGCGGTGTTCGTGTACGCGCAGCCTGCCATGTTGCGCAACGTCCTCTTCCAGAGTTTCGGCACGTACAGTTATCTCCCGCCGTCCATCCGCCAAAAACTCTACGACGCGGAGAACGACGACGACTTTATATTGTTCACCAAAGAAGAGCTCGATTCTATTCAGTGGGCGAAGCTTGATAAATACGCGTACCAAGTGATGGATGTCGTATTTACGCAGGGGAATGCATTTCGTCCGCCGTTGGCAACCGGCGCCATTGAGCCCGGTCCGCAGGTATTTGCAGATGGTATCGATAATCAGTCGGTCATAGTGCTCGCTCAGCCGGAACGTACGGAACCGCTCATTGGAGAGACTGTCGCTCCTACACGAGCTGACGAAGTGAGTCCTGCTAATCCGCTCGTTGTGAATAATCCCTCCGTAAACAAACCGACGGTCGAGTTGCCGCTTACGCTTGAGCAGCTCGTGATTCCGGAGCCGGTAACAACTACCCCTGTAGAGCCCGTGCAGCAGCCTACGACCCCGGCAGGGGAGACACGCGCGGATATTGCGAAGAAACTTGCAGACACACAAGAGGCTATCAAACAGACGACTACTCTTCGTGATGAGACAAAGGCTGTCTTTGATGCAAATAACAGAAAAATTAAAGAGATCGCGGAATACAAAGCGGATATCGATCAGGCGGTCGCGAATCTTCGCGGCACGCAGCGCGGACTCACGATGCTCCGAGGATTGCAGGCGCTCCCGGATGCTTCGCAGATCAATACATTAAAGGCAAGTGCAAATGCTTCGAATCGTCTGGCACAGAACGCAGTGAACCTCGAGAACCCAACACTCGCACAAGAGATACGTCGATTCGCGAATCTCGTGAATGCGATGCGAGTCAAAGAGAACCAGACCGCCGGTAATCGTAATGCGGCGGTTCACCTGGGTAGTGGACTCACAAAAAAGACAAATGTAATGATCGCAGAAGCTAAGCGGGAGCTCGCAGGTATGGGAAATCTTGAGCAATTAAAGACAGTTAACAAAAAACTCGCCGCGGATTTTGCAGCGACCAACAAGACCATCACTGCAAAGACGCAGGAGGCTACGGACCTCACTCGTGTGCTCGCAGGCGTTCCGGAATCTGTACCGACAAAGATCGCAGAAACCGTCACGGCACCTACGCCGGTAGCACCTCGGGTCGCTGCAGAGACGCCCGCACAAGTTACGGGACAGCCGACAGTCGTCGCACGGCCTCCGGTATCTGCTCCGGAAATTACGGTAACTACCGCGGCGAACCCGAATGATCAGAGCCGCTTCAGTAAAGCTATCGGCCGCACGTTCGACGCGCTCGCGAGACTCGACACAAAATTGCTGACCGACACCGCAGTGAAAAGCTACAAGAAGATCGCAGCATCGGTCGGACTTGGGCCGAAGGAGACCGCTGTTCCGACAGTCGTGACCACACCGTTCGACGCGCAGGCATTGAAGGGCTCGGAGATCTCGTACGTGTGTAGCACAGGTACGACATGCACTGAACGCGCGTCCGATGCGGTTGTTGTGAGTGCCCAGCCCGGACACTCGTATGCGCGCGTGGTTGCGGGAGACAAGCCCGTCGTACCACGAGACGGGGAGGCTGCGCTTGTGGCTGCCGACGCACAGTTCCTTGCGCGAGCTGCCGGCGGCTTCGTTACAACTGCGAACGGCGGAAAGAATGTCGTCTCACAGGACATCACATATTCAGAAGGGAAGCTCGTCGGCTCAAAGACGGTCAATCCGAGATCCAATCAGGGTCTCGTGATCGCGAACAGCACCGGTGATGTTGCCGTTGTTGATAAAGGTGCGATCCCATACGAGGCATTTTCAAAACTCGGCGTGGATATCGGACAGAACGCACCGACGGATGTATTGAATGCTGCCTCGGATTTTGCGAAATTCGACGCGATCATGCGTAATAATAAATTGTCCGCATTCACGAACCTGCTCCTTATAAAGGACGGCGCAATACAGAATGTGCAATCCAGTATTGCCGAGCCTCGTCGACTCCTTATCACTACATCCGACGGACGCCTCGCTATCCTTACATCCACCAAGGATCAGACAATGCTTGGCATTACGCAGATAGCAAAAGCGCTTGGTGCAAAATACGCGGTCAATCTTGATACCGGCGCATATAACGAGGGTAAGGTTGCGGTGCAGAGCGGCGACGCGCCGTATATGGGCAACGCGGCAGAGAGTAAGGCGCTCACAAATATCTATCTGGGCATCCGGAACAATCCGATCGCAGTAGCTCCGCCGGCGCCTACAACACCTGCAACAGTTGGGCCGCGAAC
>JAGOTU010000019.1 GCA_018061585.1 Minisyncoccota bacterium
ACCGTGCACGACAACCTCAATGTTCTGGGGAAAGTGCGCGAATGCCGCGATTCAAAACTGATGCCGAACATCACGCCGATCGCGATCGCGATGGACGTGACCCGTTCGCGCGGTCAGGATGCGAAATCCGTCTACTCGCAACTGCTGCCGTTCCTGGGCGCCCTGCATCTTTCCGGCGCTGTCCCCGATCCGCAATTTCTCTTCGCCGCGTTCGGCGATGCGAAATCGGATCGCGCACCGATTCAGATCGGACAGTTCGAATCCGACGAGCGGATGGACAAGGATCTCGAGCGCATGTGGCTCGAGGAAGGCGGCGGCGGCACCGGCGAGGAATCGGCGGAGCTCGTTGCCTACTACCTTGCGCGCAAGACCGCGATCGACGCCTACGAGAAGCGCGGCAAGAAGGGTTTCTGCTTCTTCACGAGTGATGAAGCGCCATACCCGAACGTCAGCGCCGAAGAAGTGAAGCGCCTGATCGGCGACGATCTGAAGAAGGACATTCCGGTCGGCAAGATCTTCGCCGAGCTGCAGAAGAAGTTCAACACGTTTCTTCTGTACCCGGGCAAGTCGCTCGTGGATCGGCAAGACGACATCGACGCGGAAATTCGTCAGCGTCTCCTGAAGGCCGGCGGACGGTTCGAGCATGTCTCGATCCGCGCGTCGCTTATCTGGAACGATTACAACGATCTCGATCTGCATGTCGTGACGCCGGCCGGTGAACACATCTTCTACTCCGACAAGCGATCGCGCTGCGGCGGAGAACTCGATGTCGACGCTAATGCCGGCGGCGGTCAAACTCGCAAGCCGGTGGAGAACATCCGCTGGGCCAAGGGCACCGCGAAGCCGGGCAAGTACCTGGTCTACGTGCAGAACTTTGCGAATCACGAACGTGACGGCAAGGATTCGCCGTACAAGGTCGAACTCGACATCGACGGCAAGATCCAGATGTTCACCGGCGTGATGAAGCCCAACAAGACCGGCAATCGCAGCGACACGACCGCGTTCGAGTTCGAGTATGCGCCCGAGAAGGCGGTGCTCGCGAATGCGGAAAGTCGCAATGCCTACTCCGACGAGGTTATCCTCGCGAAGTGGCGTACCTGCATTCCCGACGGCCACATCATCCGCCTCGCGGATGCAAAGTGGACGACCGAAGCGGCGATCGGTGTCATGGCCATCCAGAGCGGCGTGAAATCGTTGCCGCAGGTCCTGAAGGACATGCACGAACGCGCCGTCGATCCCAAGGGTATCGAGGCCGTGAGCGAAGCGCTCAAGGTTTTCGCTGCTCAAGGCGTCTTCGACGCTGTGGACGACACGGTCTTCACTTGACATGACCGTGTAGTCAATGTACAAAACGGAGGCGCTCTACCAAGAGCGCCTCTTTTCTTTTTGATCTTTCACAAAGGAGCAGCATCATGGCTGACAAATCGGCAACGATCGTCGCTGATCTTGGGTTCGGCGATGCCGGCAAGGGAACAGTGATCGATCATCTCGCGCGGCGAGGTCGCGTTGCGGCCGTCGTTCGGTTTAACGGCGGTGCTCAAGCGCGGCATCACGTGGTTACACCTGATGGGCGTGTTCACGGCTTCGCGCAATTCTGTAGCGGCACATTCGTGCCTGGCATGCGTACACATTTGTCGCGCTTCATGCTGCTCGATCCGCAAGAGCTACTCGAAGAGGCCGTCGCGCTCGGAAAACTGGGATGCGGCAGTGTACTCGGTCGGCTCTCGATCGATGAGCAGGCGCTCGTCGTCACTCCGTATCATCGTGTCGCGAATGTCATTCGCGAAACGCTACGCGGTATCGGTAATCACGGTACGTGCGGCCTTGGTATCGGCGAAACGATGGCGCTCGCCATCGAAGATCCGAGAATGGCCATTCATGCGCGTGATCTCAGAAGTGCGGGCACGCTCGTCCATAAAGCCACCGCGATCCAGGACTACTACTATGAAATGTTCGGTCCGTTTCTCGGTGAGCTGCCTCGGCAAGTGCGCGAAAATTACGGCAACGCTTTGTGCGTGCCGGATTTCCCGCATCTGTGGGGAAAGAAGACGGCCGAGTTCGCGAAGAGTCTCTCCATCGTCTCCGGCGACCACCTGAAACAGCTATCCCGTGAAGGGAATCTACTGTTCGAAGGTGCGCAGGGAGTATTGCTCGACGAGTGGCGCGGATTTCATCCGTACACGACATGGAGCACTACAACGTTCGAGAATGCACAGACACTTTTGCGCGAGATCGAATACGAAGGTGACGTGCATAAACTCGGCGTGTTGCGATCCTATATGACGCGACATGGGGCCGGTCCGTTTCCGACGAATGATCCTGAACTCGCCAAGCTTTTGCCGGAGGCTCACAACAGCGCCGACGGCTGGCAGGGCGAATTCAGGGTCGGATGGTTCGACACGGTTCTTGCGCAATATGCATTGCATGTGTGCAATGGCGCCGATTCGCTCGCGATCACCCATCTCGATCGCATCGCGGATATGGCGAATGTACGGATGTCATTCGCGTATCAGGGTGAGCATACGAGTGCTTCGCTCCTGCCGGTGAACCCAGACAAGACGAATCTTGATGCACAGGCGGAGATCACGAAGTTCGTACAAGGCGTGACCCCGATCTACCAGGATGTCACGCTGCGCGACGAGCGGTATGCTGACCTTGTAGGCTCTATGCTCTCGACACCGGTCTCGCTGACATCCTATGGCCCGATGACGACAGACAAGCGCCCGCGTCTTCTGCGGGGATTAGCTGCCTGAAGACTGTTCTTTCAACCACTTAAAGCTCCGGCAGCCCGGGGCTTTTGTTTTTGTGTAGGATATGGGTATGGCGACCCAAAAAGAAACCATCGAATTCATACTGGAGAAGCTCGGCGACGACAAAACATTCACGTCGCGTGCGATGTTCGGAGAATACGCTCTCTATGCAAAGGGGAAGGTCGTGGCGCTCGTGTGCGACGATCTGTTGTATGTAAAGATCCTTCCGGCGAGCGCGGCCCTGGAGTCGGAATGCGAACAAGGGGATCCATACCCGGGTGCGCGTCCGCACTACATTGTGGAGGAGCGACAGCTCTCGTTGCTCGAAGACCTCCCGCAGATTCTTTTAGATATATCGGATTCGCTGCCGGCACCAAAAAAGAAGGCACATAAAAAACGCGCCAAGTGAGAGGACAGCGCATTCGACCAAGCGTCGTGGGGAGTGTACAATCGCCGCATGGGAAGAATTTCACCGATCGCGCCTCGTGAATCGAAGTCGCGCAAGACCGCTAAGCGTCTTGCGACTAAGGCAACGATGCTCAAGGCTCGAGCCGCAAAGAAGCGCGCATAAAGTGTCAAAGGCCCGGGGAAACCCGGGCCTTTGACATATAGAGGCGTTGAAGCTCATACTTCATCCATATGAAGCACACCTATGCGACGGCAGCCGTCATCGCCGTCGTTTTTATCGGGGTCGTCCTCTTTACGAAGTACGATAGGGATGGAGTCGAACAAATAGCTGACACCACGGGTGGATATGCATATGTCTGTGCTGACGGCGTCGAGTTCAGGATTTCACCTGCCTCCGACATGTCCTCGATCCGCATCATCCCCGGCTCGAACGCTCCATTTCAGGAAGCAGATGTGATCCAAAAGGACACCCAGACATACGGAACGGGCGATTTTACGCTCACGGGCGCAGGCGAGCATGTGCGATTGATCACCGGAGGGGTCACGTACGAATGTGATCCGGTCCCGAGTCAGACGGATGCGCCGTTCAATTGGGGAGATCCATCTGAGGGCGCAGGGGCTTCACAAGACGCTGCCGCTGCAGTGAGGGTGAATATCGTTGGCAAATGGCGAAGTGTGGAGGACCCGCTGTTCGTTCGTGAGTTCTTCGAGAGCGGAAATGTTTTAGACTCGTATGACGAGGATCCATCTCTGCGACAGGCGTGGACTGCGTTTACCAAAGGTGACTCTGAACGATTGTCTCTCGACATGCCTCTCGACGACAATACGGTGTATGTCGCGATTTACGAAGGCTCAGACCCGCAGCTTATTTTTAGTGTCGACATGCTCACTCCGGAGGCGCTTGAAATGACCTACATGGATCGTGGCAATAAACTGAAATTCACACGTGTTCAGTAGAACTTAATCCAATTCTAAATAAAATTTACTTATGCAAAAAATCACGCCGTGTCTGTGGTTCGATATGAACTGCGAAGAAGCGATTAATTTTTATGTATCGGTATTTCCGAATTCATCCATCAAACAGATGCAGAAGTACCCGGAGGGTATGACAGAAGGTCCGATGCAGGGAATGGCAGGCAGGATCCTGACCGGCATCTTCGAGCTCGACGGCCTGACATTCCAGGCGCTCGACGGCGGGCCGTACTTTAAGGTCACTCCTGCGATATCGTTCATGGTGAACTTTGATCCGTCCAAAAACCCACATGCCGCCGCGGACCTCGACGCGCTATGGGCTAAGCTCTCCGAAGGTGGCCTCGTGCGAATGCCGAAACAGGAGTATCCGTTCAGTAAAATGTTCGGATGGATACAGGACCGCTTTGGAGTGAACTGGCAGCTCATTCTAACGGACCCGGACGGCGAGCCGCGACCGAACATCATTCCGGCACTCTTATTCACAAAGGACGTATCCGGTAAGGCCGAGGAAGCAGGGCAGTTCTATACATCACTATTCACGAACTCCAGGATAGGAATGGTTGCAAAGTATCCGCCGGGTATGCCGGGGGGAGTGGACGGCGGCGTGATGTTCGAAGACATCATGCTTGACGGCCAATGGTTCGCATTGATGGACGGGGGTCCGGAACACGACTTCAAGTTCAACGAAGCGGTCTCCCTCTCGGTAGAGACCGCAGATCAGGAAGAGACAGATTTTTTCTTCAAGAGCATGTCGGCAGTTCCCGAGAGCGAGCAGTGCGGGTGGCTCAAGGACAAGTACGGCGTGTCGTGGCAGATCGCGCCGAAGCGTATGGGCGAACTACTTTCGTCGAGCGATACAGAAAAAGCAAAGAAGGCGATGAGTGCTATGCTCAAGATGAAAAAAATAAATATAGCCGAGCTAGAAGTCGCGTATAATGCCTAAGCATGCCAAACGCGACTGATAGTACGGTTCGATACACCGAACTCATTCGACCAACATGGGCCCCGCCCTCGTGGCTATTCGGTCCCGTGTGGTCCGTGCTCTATGCGATTATTGCCGTCTCGTTCGGGACGGTCTTCTATTCTGCATGGAAGGGAAGCGTGCCGTATGCGGTTGCGCTTCCGTTCGTATTGAACCTGATCTTCAATGCCGCATTCACCCCGCTTCAGTTCGGACTGCGTAGCAATGCGTTAGCATCTATCGATATCGTTTTGGTCTTGATCACGCTGTTGTGGGCGCTGTACGCGATCTACTCCTATATACCCTGGGTCACATATGTGAATATTCCGTACGTAGCCTGGGTATCGTTCGCGACGGTACTCCAACTCACGATCACGTACCTCAATCGTTGAACGAAATGAGATACGTATCGATCAAACGTTGATCGAGGTCGTAAAAGCTTCTTCCTTCCTGATGCAGACGTGACGCGAGCTCAACACCGACATATCGCCAGTGCCACGGTTCGAACACAAAGTGCCCGTTGCCTTTGGGGTAGGACAAGATGAATCCGTATTCATGCGCATGATCCTTAAGCCAGGGGAACCCGGGAGTCTTATCAAAGCCTACGAGACTCGTTCCTAGTTCGGGCATCGTAAAGTCGAGGGTCGTTCCGAGTTGGTGTTCCGAGTATCCCTGGTCGGCCGAGAATGAATTCGCGGTACCTGCGCCGTACCGTACCTTGTAACTCTCCTTCAATGTCTCTTGTGTATCGAACGAGCGATATGCAGAAAGTACCCGCAAGCGCACTCCCGATGAGCTTGCCGCCTGCAGGAGATCGTAGAGATGGCGCGATGCCGCAGAAAGTATGTACTCTTGTTTATCGGGGCGCGCTAGGAACATAGTGTCGATCGGTTTGATCTCAACAGGCGCAAAATTTTCGTTCAAAAAATACACCGATGAATACTTTGCAAGGAGTTGTTTATCCGTCTTGCTCAATTTGTCGAGGATGCCGACGGTCGACGATATAGATTCCACCTGTGCGCCGAGGGCAGCCTTTTCCGACTCCTTCTGTTCGAGCAGCAAGCGGAGATCTTCGGCAACATCGTTCGAGCCCGAAAGTTCCTTGATGAGCTCTTCTGTCTCTGTATTGTACTGCGCTGTGAGTCGCGCATTCAATTCCCGTTCAGTGCTATAAGCAGCCCGTAGTTTATTGTGCTCATTCACACCCCAGACGAGCGCAAGCGCGAGAACGAGCGAAAGGATCGCAGCGTAAGTCGTCGGCGAGAGCAGGATCTTTTGCATCGCAGCGATTGTATCACGCGTCGATATTGACCGTATTTTGCTATATAGTGAGCCCGATGAACGGACCGAACGAGTGGCAGGTACTGCTTTTCTATAAATACATCCCCGTCGAGGACCCCGCAGCGCTCGCGGAGGCCTATCGCATTGAGGCCCAAAAGCTTGGCCTGACCGGGAGAGCCATCATTGCAGCCGAAGGTATCAATGCCACATTCGAGGGCTCTGTAGAGGCGACCGAGGCGCTTGCTTCGTGGGTGCTAACCGACTCGCGATTCAGCGATATGCAGATCAAGCGCTCAGCAGGTAATGGCGAGAGTTTTCCGCGTCTGTCGGTAAAGGTGCGCGACGAGATCGTCGGCACCGGCTTTACCAAGGATGAGGCCGATCCGTATGTGAAGACCGCGCCGCGCCTAACCCCCGAGCAATTGAAGGCGTGGTACGAGAGCAACCGCGACTTCGTGGTCGTTGATATGCGCAATAATTACGAGTACGCATCCGGTCACTTTAAGAACGCGGTGCAACCCGATATATCGGCCTCGCGTCATCTTCCGATCGCAATGAATAAGTTAGAGCCCCTCAAGGAAAAAACGGTGGTAACCGTATGCACCGGGGGTGTGCGCTGCGAAAAGATGTCTGCCTATCTCTTGAGCAAAGGATTCACCGACGTGCACCAGCTCGACGGCGGTATTCACTCGTACATGGAAAAATTTCCGGGACAGGATTTCGAAGGAACGCTCTATACATTTGATAAGCGGCTCACGATGGATTTCGGCGGCGACCGCTCAGTGATCGGACAGTGCCATCTGTGCAAACGAACGACCGAACGGTACGTGGACTGTGCGGAGGACACCTGTCATTATCATTTCCTCGCGTGCGAGAATTGCACCGACGAACGAGGGCGGGCGTATTGCAGCGATGAGTGTAAACATGCACTCGTATGAGGATCACCGAGGCCGAATTCATGCGCGGCATCCGCGGCACGGATGAGCTCTTAAGCGACGGTACACCGCAGATCGCATTCATCGGACGCTCCAACGTGGGCAAGTCGAGCATCCTCAACAAGCTGACCGAAAAGAAGCAGTTGGCTCGCGTGGGCAAAAAGCCGGGCAAGACGACCGAGATCAACATCTACAAGATCAACAGGGCGTATTACTTTATGGACCTTCCGGGCTACGGCTACGCAGAAGCCGGTCCGCAGGAGCGCGAGAAATTGCGAAAGCTCATCGTGTGGTATTTCACATCGGACGAAGCGCATCCGGTGAAGACTGTTCTGATACTAGAAGCCAAGGCCGGGCTCACACGCTTCGACGAGGAAATGATCAAGGTGCTGGTCGAGAAAGAACGTCCGTACATGATCGTGCTCAACAAGGTGGACAAGTTGTCTCAGAAGGAACTCGCGGCACAGTTAGCCACGATCAAAGAAAAGACGAACGGGGCAGTGATACTGCAGACCTCGACCGAGACCGGAAAGGGAATTGACGCGTTGCGCGCGCAGATATTTGAATAGGGTATGAGTCGTCGGCTATTCATCTCGACCGTGGTGTTCGCGATCGCGCTCGGCGCGATCGTCGGCTACATTCGCGGTATGCCGGATGATTTCGTAGACGTACCCGACATGTCGATAGACTACGGCTACCGCTGTGGCGATGGCTCAGAATTCACGATCGAGCCAAGCGAGAATATGCTTACGATCACTATCGTGCCTGCGACAAGCGTGGACTATTTGGTACGCACAGAGCTCGCGCTCGTTGATGATCTAAAATACGCAGGCGCAGGTGTTACGTTCGTACCGAACGGAACGTTTGCGGAGCTTACGAGTGCATCGAGTGCCCCAACAACGTGCACATCCATGAACAGCAAAGAAAACACATTGTTTAAATAGTATGAACTATTGGCTTATCAAATCGGAACCCGATACGTATTCGATTGACGAACTGAAGCGCGACAAAACAACCGCGTGGGAGGGGGTGCGAAACTATCAGGCGCGCAATCACATGCGTGCGATGAAAAAGGGTGACCTGGTGTTGTTCTATCACTCGTCGACCGAGCCCACGGGTATAGCCGGCATTGCAGAAGTCGCGACGAACGTTCATCCTGATATGAGCCAATTCAAGAACGGGAACTACTTTGAGCCTCGGGCGAGAAAGGATGCGCCGGTCTGGGATTGCGTGGACATCTCGTTCGTATCAAAAGCAAAGGAATTCATTCCGCTCTCGACATTAAAGGATGACGCAAAATTGGACGGCATGGTGCTTTTGCAGCGCGGCTCACGGCTTTCGGTGCAGCCGGTGACCAAGGAACAGTTTGCCCACATACAGGCGCTTTTGGGAGAGTAGTCGTACATTTGAACGATATACTGCTCACATGAAGCTCCACACGCCGATCCTGGTCGTGTTCGCCATAGTTGTCGCCCTGTGGTTCGTTGCCGGTCCGTTGTCATACATTTCGCAGCCCGATTCGCTCGCGAGTGCGAACAACGCAGCGGTCGTCGCGACGTCGGTTACGGTGAGCATTCCGGCAAAAGGTGCGACGAAGCAGGTCACACTCACCAAAACGAAACTCCTCGCGCTGGCAGACGCTTTGTATCAGGACGGACAAGTGCCGCTCGGCGACTACCGATATTCAACGACCGTCGCAAAAAAGGGCTCCATCTACCTGTGCAATGCACGAAAAAATGATCCGGGGTCACGGGTGATAGGGCCGTGGATCGAAGGTGATTCATGGAATTTCATGCGAAAGATCGAGATCTCCGGATCTGTCTCTTGGAAAGAGGCAAAATTCTCGAACGTCGTATCCGGATCGACACGCACGCTTTCCGGAAACGCGCTGCCGATCAGTCACACGACCGGCATTTTTCCGGTCGCTCGAAACGATTCTGCTGCTGAATACGATCCGAATCCGAACACGATCTCGGCGCAATCGATCACGCAGAAACTGCCGGTGGATCCTGTGTACTCTATGACGCCTTACTGCATGGGCGGCGAGGCGGGCATTATGCTCTCT
Organism: Minisyncoccota bacterium; assembly: GCA_018061585.1. Lineage (GTDB taxonomy): Bacteria > Patescibacteriota > Minisyncoccia > Phycocordibacterales > UBA2100 > UBA10103. The sequence goes on from JAGOTU010000019.1 coordinate 9,373, forward strand.
GGTGTTCCGTTGTTCAATGCATTCGATGCGGGATTACGCGATGCCCCGGCACACGAGTTGCAGGATAGTTGCGATGGTCATCCGCAAGGAAGCGGCGAGTATCACTATCACAGTCTTTCATCGTGCTTTAAAGACGCGGGTGTAGAGACTGTACTGGGATATGCATACGACGGATTCCCGATAACTGGCGGCAAGGTCGCGGAGGGTAAATATCTGACGACCGATGACCTGGATGAATGCCACGGCATTACGAGCGAGGTGATCATCGACGGCAAAAAGAAGACCACCTACCATTACGTGATGACGGTGGACTTCCCGTACTCTGCAAGCTGCTTCCGCGCAAAGCCGGTTACGACAGGTCCGAGCGTCGCTCCGAATTCCGGACAACAGGGAGGGCAGCAAGCCGCTAGGCCGCAGGGCGGCCAGCCTGCACAGGCAGGAACGCCTCCACAGGAGGCTATGCGCGCATGCTCAAGCTCAATAATGAACGCCTCGTGCTCGTTCACGACTCCTCGCGGGGACACGGTTTCGGGTACCTGCGGGGCTCCCCCGGGAGCTACAAAGCTTGCCTGTATGCCACAGAGACAAGGTGAATGATCGTGTATTGACAAGGTGCCCCTGTTGTGACAGAATAGACGAAGTCTTACTTACTCCTAGCAGTTAAACACTCGATCCACCGGCTTCGGCCTGTGGCTCAGAGGGTCAGTTAGACAATGAATGAGCCCGGCAACGGGTCATCAGGTTTTCGGGCAGAATCGTTTGAAGAGTCACACTATGACAAAAAATTTCCTTCAGGACGGCAAATGGATCGAGAATCCGAACGAGGTAGCGGTTGTACTATGCGCATGCGGCGGCAAATATATAAAGACGCGCCCACAGCAAACAACATGTCTCCCGTGCGCAAAAGCGCTCATACATCATTCATAAAACCACCCCGCTCGGGGTGGTTTTGATTTAAGGCCTCATGCGCGTGATAATATTGCGGTATTAGCGGATCATCACATTTGATATGGCCAAAGGAATGGATAAACGAAAGGAAAAGAAGAAGCCGAAGAAAGAGAAGAACAAGAAGAAGTAATGCTGTGCGGGTATGTATTACGTGTATCTTTTGCGATGCTCTGATACGTCCCTGTACACCGGTATAACCAACGACCTCGATCGCCGTCTCGCTGCACACAAAGCCGGGACGGCGAGTCGGTATACGCGCTCTCGGGGCGCGCTTCGTTTTGAATATATAGAGCGCAAACGCACAAAAGGGAATGCATTGAAGCGCGAAGCCGCTATCAAAAAACTTTCGCGCAGCGATAAGCTCGCGCTTATCCGCACTGTACGATCCTCCGGAAAAGTTGGTAAATCAGCGTAAGTACGGTAGCTTGCTCGGAATGGCTGGTATCGAAACAGTCGTACGGTTCGAAAAGGTCTCGTACGAATATAACGCTAAGAAGCGGATCCTCGATGAGGCGAATTTTTCTATAAAGCGCGGCGCGAAGCTCACGCTCATGGGTCAGAACGGTGCGGGCAAGAGTACGATATTCGGGCTCATCACCGGATCCATCGAGCCTGAGAGCGGTAATATAAATCTGCCTCACGGTCTTACGATCGCGGTATCCCGCCAAGTAATTCCGCGCGCAGAGCTCGACCTCACGGTCCGTGACTTCTTTCAGGCGGTATTTCCGAACAAGGTCTACGACATCGATCCCAAGATCGACGAAGTGCTCGAGATCGTGAATTTGCACGCGCCGCACGATCGCATTGTGCGGTCATTCTCCGGCGGGCAGCAGGCGCGTCTGTTGCTTGCTTCTGCTCTTATCCAGCAGCCGGATGTGCTGTTGCTCGATGAGCCGACCAACAACCTCGATAAGGCCGGCATTGCGCACCTGATCAAATTCCTTCAGGGCTACGAGAAGACGCTCGTGGTCATTTCGCATGATGCGGAATTCCTGAACTCGTTCACACAGGGAGTGCTCTATCTCGACGTGCACACACAGAAGACCGAACAGTATGTCGGTAACTACAACGACGTGCTCGAAGACATTCGGGCGCGCATAGAGAAGGAGAACATGAAGAACGCGCAGCTCGCAAAGAAGATCCAGGCGAACAAAGATCAGGCGAATGTGTTCGCTCATAAGGGCGGCGGTATGCGACTGGTCGCCAAGCGTATGCGTCAGGCGGCGGAAGACGCGGAGGAAGAGATGGTGGATATTCGAAAGGAGGACAAGACGATCAAGGCGTTCAAGATTCCGACGCCGGAGAACATGGTCGGTGAGATCCTGAAGATCGAGTCGTACAAAGTGATCCTCGATCATAAGGCCAAGGTCAAAAAGAAGACCGTTATTTTGAAAAAGAATCAGCACCTCCTCTTGGAGGGCCCGAACGGTATCGGTAAATCGACACTCCTCGAAGCGATCGTGAATCAGGAGGAAGGTTCTACGATACTGCCCGGTACCAAGGTCGGATACTATCGACAGGATTTCTCGAACCTTGATTTTGAAAAGACCGTACACGAGGAATTGATGTCGGCCATGAAAAAGAAGTACGAGGAAACGCTGCGCGCGGTTGCCGCGGGCTTCTTGCTCACGGGTGACATCATTCACACCAAGATCGGACATCTATCCGAGGGTCAGAAAGGACTCGTTGCCTTCGCACGGCTTGTACTTATGGAGCCGGCACTCCTCATCCTTGATGAGCCGACAAATCACATTAACTTCCGCCATATTCCGGCGATCGCAAAAGCACTGGATTCATAACAGG
>JAGOTU010000096.1 GCA_018061585.1 Minisyncoccota bacterium
GATAGTGCTCGGCACTTTCCTGCGGAATAGCACGAAGCACTTCGTACGGGATCTTTGCGTCTCCGAGCGTGCGCCCTTCGATGCCGGACGGTGTGATCGCGGAATCTGCCATAGCCGTTTAACGGCGGGGAGCGCCAGCTGCGGCACCTGTCTGTAATTGATTTTGGGTCTGCACCTGTGTGTTTCCACCGATCGGTGCGAACGGATTGTCTCGTCCGACCGGTTCAGGAACGATGGTGGTACCGAAGTCCTGCAGCACCTTGAATGCCGGGTCGTTGAAGATCGTACCGGAGAGCGTGATCGCGCGAAGTGTAAGGAGTGTCTCGACAAGATCCCGGTCAACAGTGTCCGCAGTCGGTGACCCGCTGTCATTCACGACGTCGGTCGTCAAAAGCTGCGCATTTTCCACTCCCCCTCCCGACATGCCATACCAGACTCCGCCGACAACAACGACGACGAGTACGATGATCCACAGCATGTTCTTTTTGATCTTCTCCATAATTATTTCAACCAGTACGTTCGTAAACTAACTTCGAAGGAATAGAGCGGCTCTCCGGAGGTTTGCGCATCGCTCTTACCGATCTTGAGGTTTACCAGATCAACTACCCGCAGTGATGTTTCCAGATCGGTTATCAGTTGCTGAAACGCATTGTATGTTCCCTGTGTTGAGAACTTCGTGGTGAGTACATCGTACTTCTGTTTTGATGAGCTGATCGTACCGACTGCGGTCTGTGCGGTCTGTCCTGCACCCGGTGTGGAGACGACAACATTCTGCATTGCCATACCGCGGCGCGACGCGATGTTGTCGAGATCAAGAATGAGTCGCACATTATCTACGTGATCCGGTAACAATTTCTGTAACCGGTCCTTATCCTCGGGACTGAAATCATTGTACTTCTTCAAAAGCGCCTGCTTTCTCTCCTGTAATTCATTGGCCTTTACGAGCGCAGCATCATACTCAGCGATCTTTGCACGCTGACCCTGTGCGGAGTCGTAGGTCGGTTTCGTATAAAAGAAGAATATACCGAATGCCGCTACGATACCGACGACTGAAATGATAGTTTTTCCCATAATTATTGCTGCGGTGTATTCGGCGCCGGCTGTTGTCCGCCCTGCGGTGCTCCCGTGAATTCATCAATGCCCTGTGCCGGTACTGCGGTCGGGTCCGTCTGCGGTGCCTGCGGATCGTTCAGTCCGTTGACCAGGCGTACGAAGTTCAAAGAAGCGGGATTCACGAGAGCGGTGAGATTGAAGTGCACCCCGTCCTGCTGTCGGTTGATGTCCGAAAAGATCGGATTCGTGATCGTGCCGTTCTTCGAGAACAGATCCGCCTGCAAGGCAATCGAGTTCACGCTCTGTGCGACTCCGGTCATCTTGATCGTGATGCGCTGCCTATCGGCGGCATCGAAATCGAGTGTTTTGAATTCGATCGTCGTGAGCGATGCCTGCTGCAGGATCTGGAAGAATGCTGTCGGGGCAATGTGCTCGGCGAGCAGCTGATCCGCCACGTGCATGCGGTCGTCCAGACGGGTCAATGTATGGATCAGAGACGGTTCGAACGCATCCTTTGCACGCTGCAACTGCTCCACCTTGTTCGCCGCGCTGGTGCTCAGATACTCTTCGTATAGAAAGACGGATCCCCCGAGCGCTATAGAGGCCACGAACATTACGATCGTGAGTAGCAATATAAGATCCGAAAGTCCGCCCTGCTGTCGGCCTCTCGAAGACCCTCCGGTGAGCGACGCGGCGTCGTGTGGAATGAACGATGATTGATTGGGTGAATCCATATGTTTTGATCGCTCATTTACGATCCCTTGAGACTTCTGAGTGCGAGCCCGACGGACACAGAGAAGCCCGGACCGATCTCCTTCAACACTTTTGTCAGGAAGGCCGGCGCCTCTGTGCGCGAAAACGGATCGGCAATGCTCACCTGCGCATTCAGTGATGACTTTGCGATATCTGAAATTCCGGGAAGCGAAGCGCCGCCGCCGGTCAAAATGACGCTCGCCACATTTTTATTGTAGCGCTGCCCGTAACTTAATAGTACCCGATTCACCTCCGAAAATACCCTGGAGAGTGTTGATAACAGCGCTTCTTTAATGCGATCGTTCTCGCTCGTGGAATATACGCTCGAATCGATCAGTCCCCGCTCACGCTTGATGCGCTCTGCTTTTTCGAATTCCCATCCGAGCGTTCGTCCCAACTGTTCGGACATATGCTGACCGCCAAGCGAAAGCGAGTGGGTCATGCGTACAACGCCGCGTTCAACTATATACATTTTTGTGGTCGCTGCGCCGAGATCGACAATAAGAACAGGGGCGATGCCGTGACCCGAGGATGACCGGATGGAGCTGAATATCTCGATCTCGTAGAACGATGCGTTCACGCCCGCTGTTTCCATGACAACCCGAGAGTCGTTGAGGATCGAATTCGTGATCGCAACGAGGAGCACCTCCTGTCCTTGCTTGCGCAATCCAGACTTCTCCTGCAGCTGATCAAAGGCGCTGTCCTGCCCCGGATCCGGCGGGAGCACGAACCAATCGAGCGATACCTCTGAAACCGGGACCGGAATGTATTTACGCGCTTCGATCGGGATAATGCGCTTCAAGGACTCTGCGTCTACTTTTGGGAGATCGATAACAGAAACAAGACTTGAAGAGAACGGAACCGAAAGGCCCGCGGTCTTCGCGGTTACGTTCGCCTCCTTCATGAGGTCGGTCAGGGCTTCTGCGATCTTCTCCGGAGGTAAGCGGACGACCTTGCCTATTGGTTGCTGAGCGTAGGGACCAAGCGCGATCTCTCCGTACGTCTCGAGTACCGCCATGCCGCGGGATATACGAAGCTGCACAACTTTGCAAGATGAAGCGCCTATATCGATGCCGAGCACGCTGCTTTCGCCCGCGCTCGGGGTGAGGTTCTTCAAAAAGCCGCCCAAAGAGAACGCCATGACGATTAATTATAGCATCGGTGCCAACACGTTTTCGCAAAAAAACAACTCAGGTGAGGGAGAATGTGCCGTCACGAGCTCCTCCGCTCGAAAATGAGAAAGTATTCTCATTTCGCTCGCCGTACGTCGCTCGACCAAGTACTGTCACGGCTGAACTTATGAAGATTTATTCTATTGCGCCAATTTTTGCCGCGAGTATGAAATCATTTTCGGACAATCCGCCGATCGCATGTGTCATGAGCGAGACCGTTACCTTTCCCCACCCGATAGAGAGGTCCGGATGATGTCCTTCAGAC
>JAGOTU010000097.1 GCA_018061585.1 Minisyncoccota bacterium
ATAAGGCAATGCTTTTCGGAAATCTGACGCGTGATCCTGAATTGCGCGCGCTTCCGAGTGGCATGAATGTTTGTAATTTTTCTGTTGCCACGAATCGCACCTACAAGGATCGCGACGGCAAGAAGCAAGAGCAGACGGATTTTCACAATGTAGTCGTCTTCGGACGCACCGCTGACACGGTCAATCAGTATCTCAAGAAAGGAAGCTCGGTGTACGTAGAAGGGCGCATGCAGACGCGCAGCTGGGAGCAGAACGGCGAAAAGAAATATCGAACCGAAGTGATTGCTGATACGGTCCAGTTCGGACCGCGCTCATCCGGGGGAGGGGCAGGTGGTGGATCATCGGCACGCCAGCAGCAGCCGGATGATATGGATGAGGCTCCGGCACCGTCCGCAGGACCAGGCATCGATTACCCGAAAGACGACATTAATCCCGACGACATTCCGTTCTAAAGCAAAAGTATGACAAACATTCTCACACAAAATGACATCCAGCACGTAGACTACAAGGATATCGACTTGCTCAAGCAGTTCGTGAATCCGCATGGTCGCGTAATGGGTCGCAAGCGAACAGGTCTTACCGCGAAGCAGCAGCGCGCTGTGGAGGCGGCGGTCAAACGCGCGCGCTTCATGGGGCTCCTCCCATACATTCAAAAGTAAAAACTACCCGGCGGAAGCCGGGTTTTTACTTTGTGCAGGCGCAGCCTGAGAATGAGGGAGGAGCGGTCGGAGCGGGGTGAGACTGGGGTTGGGGCCCCGGTCGCAAGGCCGGAGCCCGACGGGGCGAGGCATGGCGAAAAGATTTTTCAGCAGAAAAATACTTTTGGCCCTTGGGTGACGACACGTGGGATAGCGAGACGAGCCCTACGTGCGAGCCGCAGCAGCGGCGAGACATGTGGGGTGTTGCCGTACTTCAATCTGATCAACCCGCAGCAGCGGGTCGACGTGTGGCCTTTTGTCCTACATCCAAAAAGTAGCGTTTCAAACAAAAAACCTCCGCGAAAGCGGAGGTTTTTTATATAGGAAGATCTACTTCTTCACCGTTACAGTGACCGGTGTTGTCGCGACGGAAGTCGCGCCTCGCATCACTTTGGCCTCAAAGGAGGCGTCGGCTTCGGTTGTGTTGCGATACGTGTGTTGCACGGTCAGCAAACAAAACCCGTCAGCTTTTGGAGTACAGGTACTCGCGGTCGAGATCGGGGTGGTAGTACTCCCGTCGCCAAAATCGATCGTGTAGTTCACATCCTTGGCATGGATCGTGAATACGGCCGCAAACGGCGATGTGCCAGTCGCGACTTTGGTCGTTACGGTGACGGGGAAGGGATCGCACGACTCTCCGTTCCAGGCTCCATCACACGACATCTCTGCTACTTGTTTCGTAAGCTCGGCTACTCGAGCGGTCAGCGAGTCCTTTTCGGCAGAGATCTGCACGACCTGCGCCTTAATTTCGGCATTCTCTCCGGAAAGTTCTACGTTGTGCGCATATGACTGATACGAAAAAGCGCCGAGGACCACAATTATGATAAGGAGTACGATGGCGCCGATAGTCGGCCACCATGATTCTTTTTTGGGTGTTGGTGTAGGCATGTCCTCTATTAAAACACGAACGGGGCCACGAAGGCCCCGTTCATGAATGTATAACTCAGTTATTTATTATTTGCCTACGCGCTCTACGTAGTCGCCGGTCTGCGTGTTGATGCGAATGATGTCGCCGGTCTCTACGAACATGGGGACCGTGATCGCTGCGCCTGTTTCCAGCTGCACGAGCTTGTTACCGCCCTGCGCGGTGTTTCCACGGGTGTTTGGCGGCGCTTCAGTTACCTTGAGATCTACTTTGATCGGCATGGTCACCTGGATCGGCTTTTCGTCGAACCATTTCACTTCAACCTCGGTGTTCGGCTTGAGCCATTTGCTCTCATCGCCGATGCGCTCTGCCGTGAGGGTAAAGCGTTTGGACTTGTCTTTAGTCTCATGGAAGAACCACTCACCGTTGCGCTCGTAAATGAACATCGCGGTGCGATTTTCGATATCAGCTTCTTCTACTTTATCGGAGACGTGGAATGTGTGTTCCGCCATGCCGCCTGACTTCAGGTTACGAAGCTTTACCTGGTTGACCGGTTTGCGCTGCTGCTTGCGGAAAACCCATGCAGAGAGCACTTCGTACGGTTCGTCGTCGATGATAATGATCCTCTTCGGGAGGACCTCGTTGTATGCGAGCATTGCCATAAAGTTCAAGCATTGTAGCCAAAAAGGAGCCCTTGTCCAACGGGGCATCAGTGATAGGCTGGGTGCGGCACATTCAGGAGATTGAGCATGATGATCGAGATCGTCCGCGAGAATATGCACCGCACTACCGACTGTGCGATAACGGCAGCATTCGGCGTCCTCACGTTCGTATGTCTATGGTTTCTTCACCTTGAAGATGACCTGACTCTTGCGAAGTTCATGTGGGGCCTCGGTACCCTCGTGTGTGATTTCATGTGCGGATTCGGTGCGTTCATGCTCTGTATGGATATACGCTCGAAACGTCGTCCGCGTCCCGGAGGAGGGATTCCTCACCCCAAACAATCGACCCCGCAAACAGCGGGGTCGTCGTCTTTTGCCGGTCGCGGTACTCAATTACCGATCATTCATCACCGCTCGAGCCTGAACTTTTCGAGCTCATACCGTTCTCCGCCAGCTGCTTTTTGATGTTCTTGAGGAGGTCGTTGATGATCGGCTTATTCTCGCGCAGGAACGTACGCGCTGCGTCGTAGCCGCGGCCGAGCTTGATGTCTCCGATGGTGTACGAGCCGCCCGATGATTTCTGTACCAAGCCGAGTTTCTCGCCGAGTGCGAGTGCTTCTCCTTCGCGCGAGATACCTTCGCCATACATCATGTCGAACTCAACGGCGCGAAAGGGGGCTGCGACTTTATTCTTGACGATCTTCACGCGGTGGCGCCCGCCCATCGTTTCGTCACCTTTCTTGATCTGAGCAATACGGCGGATGTCGATTCTGACCGATGTATAGAATTTGAGTGCCTTACCGCCGGTCGTTGTTTCGGGGTTGCCGAACATAACACCGATCTGCATGCGGATCTGGTTGATGAATATGACGACGGTCTTTGTTTTAGAAACGATCGCTGTCAGTTTTCGGAGTGCCTGTGACATAAGTCGCGCCTGCTTGCCCACGTGCGACTGGCCCATATC
>JAGOTU010000020.1 GCA_018061585.1 Minisyncoccota bacterium
TCGTATCAAGCTCCTCACAACCATCTGACAGGTCCACAATAACCGAGCACGAAAAAAGCCCCGGAGCGATCCGAGGCTTTTTCGTTACCGTGTGTCCAGCCCATTGTATAGGGCGGGGGAGATGCAGGGTTTTTGTTATCCCCATATAATCGTGATGATTTTGAAGACGCGCGTACGAAGGGAAAATCTAAAACGAGACGACTATTCACAGAGTTATGCACATAGATATACAGTGCTTTTCCACCAAATGCGGCGCATGCACCCGATTTGCGCAAAAATAAACGCAGTATAGTAATCGAACTGATGCGCTTTACCGTGTGTCAGTCGGTCAGAAGGGGGCGGTGGTAACATCGAAAATCCCATTGATCAGTTCCTAGGATCTATCTCGGGGTAAAAGCCAAGAGGCAGTGCAGGAACAGGCTACGAGAGCACAGGGGTAATAGCTAGGTCGCGGGGAGATCATATCAAGCCGAGAAATAGAGATTGCTAATCCGAAATCGTCGCGCACGCAAAAGCCTCCCGCAAGGGAGGCTTTTGCGTTGCGTGTATCAAATTGTCGGAGCACGATCCTGTATTGAAAAAGCCCCGGATCTCTCCGAGGCTTCTTCGTTACCGTGTGTCTCGTCTATTCTACGGCCTCGCACGGCAACGGGGGTGTGCATATCTGCAAAAATATTCATTTAAACGAAACGGCGGCCGTGTGGCCGCCGCTATGTAAGGCGTTGGGTCAGTGCAGGCGGAACACGCCGTCGACTGCTCGAATTTCGGCAGGCTTGATGAGCCGCGAATGCGCGACCGAAACCGCATACAGGGGCCCGTCGAGCTTCTTCTGCCAGAATCCGAGAAAATCCATGAGTGCCGGGAATTTCGGACACAGATCATAGTCCTGCCAAACATAGCTTTGCAGTATCAGTGGATGATCCGGCATTCTGTACAGGATCTGCGCCGTCGTGAGACCGTATCCAAGAACCTGCTTACGAAAGTCGTCAGAAACTTCGTGGGTCATCGCAGCACTCCTTCGGTTTATTGTTGAAGGCCTACCACTAAAATGACGCCTAAATCGTTCCTGCGCAAGGGGCGGTGCGAACATATGCGCAACAAATGAAAATGCCGCCGGCGAAAGGCCGGCGGCATGAGGCAAGAGCAGTATCAACTGACAAGGTCGCTGGCCTTTAAGTGGATGATCGCGACCTTCCGCATCTCGTTATGCAGCATCTTGATGATCTCGTGGACCTTGTCACCCCGACAACCCGAGGCGTGTTCCATGATCGCGGTGAGCTCGCATTCTTTCAGCAGCTTCTTCCAACTTTTGTTGCGGAACATATCCGTACCCCGGAAATAGCCGCAATAGATCTTCTTCCACGCGTTGCGAAGGGTGCCGAGTGCCTGGGTCAGTTCGTCGACCATCAGGCTCACCATACGAACATGCGTGGGATAGAACACGACCTCCGAATCAACGCTCATCAGATTTCTGTGCCTTGCGATGTCCTCTTCGGTCGCATTCACATACGGGGGAGCGATCCGCAGGTATTCTGCAACGACTTCGCGGGCAAAAGACTCCGTGACGCCCTCGTTGAATACGGTGTGCGCAGAAATATACCCTTCGCGCATCTCGAACTCCTCGGGCATCTCCAGGATCAGTCGGACGTGATATCCGCTCACTGTGATGTGGCCGATGAACGACGCGCCCTGCGCTTGCACGGTCTTCTTCGGTTTCTTTTCGAGTTCACCGGAGATCATGTGCACGTACTCATGCACATACACATGCAAGACCGTGAGCGCGTAGTGCGCTCCGTGTGCTTCGCGCATCCGGATCCCGGGTTCGTACAGGATGAAATCTTCGCTCGAAGCGCCACCTGATTGCAGGAATTTGGTATGCCGCACTACGCGCTCTTCATCGCTCAGGATCCACGCCGGCTCCCTGAGGGTCCGTCGCGGTACGCCGTAGCGTTTCATTACGATCCGACACGCCTCCATGACGAGGTCCGAGCGGATCGCGGTAACGCAGTTCTCCAGACGGTCCATCCTGCCTTGCTTAGATCCCGGTCCGCTGGCAACTCTCCACTCACTGGTCCGAACATTCATTTTCAGCCCCCGTTGTATGACTGGGGCGATTATCCTTAAAAGGAGAGCGGGGTCAAGGAATTAAAGTCCGAGTGAAGGCTCGTTCTTTGGCGGTTTGAAACCCATGTGTAGGTACGCTTTTTTTGTTGCGATGCGACCTCTCGGTGTTCTATCTATAAGCCCCGTCTGCATCAGATACGGTTCGTTCACTTCTTCGATAGTTGCCTCTTCTTCGGAGAGCGCGGCAGCGATCGTCTTGAGTCCTACGGGAGCGCCTTCGTACTTTTCGATCAAAAGAGTGAGGATGTCGCGGTCGGTCTGGTTGAGCCCGGCTTCATCGATCTCGAGCATGGCAAGCGCACGTTTGACCGACTTGATATCAAGCTCCTGTTCGCTCACCGATGCGTAGTCGCGAGCGCGTTTCAACAAATAGTTGGCAGTACGCGGGGTAGAGCGCGAGCGCATGGCTATTTCCATGAGCGCGTCCATATCGGTCTCGATCCCCAGGATCTTGCCCGAGCGGCGGAGGATCTCCGCGATCTCTTCGTCGGTGTAGTACTGCAAACGGAACGTACCGCCCGAGAACCGAGAGCGTAGGGGCGCTGAGAGCATCGAGATACGGGTCGTTGCCGCAATGAGTGTGAATGGAGGCAATTCCAGCTGTACGGTGCGAGCGGCCGGACCTTTACCGATAACGATATCCAAGACTCCGGCTTCCATTGCAGGGTAGAGGACCTCTTCGATGGTGCGGTTCAGGCGGTGGATCTCGTCTATGAACAGCACATCCCCGGGCGAGAGGTTGGTGAGGATCGATGCCAGGTCGCCCACGCGCTCGATCGCGGGGCCGGATGTGGTACGCAAATTAGCACCGACCTCCTTGGCGATGAGGTGGGCGAGGGTGGTCTTTCCCAATCCGGGGGGACCGTACAAAAGCACGTGTTCGGGCTGGTGGTTTCGGCCTTTTGCGGCCGTAAGGAGGATACGAAGGTTCTCCTTGATAGCTGATTGGCCCACATATTCAGCCCAGGAATCAGGTCGAAGGGCTTGATCGAGGGTCCGGGAGCCCTTTGGGATCGCGGTATCGTCGGTAGCTGCCATACTTGACAATTAGTTATACTATGATATATTCCCTGCAGAAGCGCTGAAAGGCGCTTTTCTCGTGCCTGATGGTTAGAGGTGCATAGCTTCGGGCGATCGCGGTTTCTTCGAGGACGTAAAAGTTTCGGCTCTTACTATCCTTAGATCTCAACTGCAACTTTTCCTACAAAAGGATCGCCCGAAATTGTGCATCTCCACGTCAGGTAGACGTTTGGGGAACTTCCCGAACCATAACACCAGATAGAAAATTTAGAAGCGCGATCTAGCAATAGACCGCGCTTCTTTACATGGTGGCAACAAATGTCGTGCAACAGACTGCCGGTTGCTATACGCGCGCGACAGCACCCTTAACGAGCTGTTCCGCAGTCAAGCGAATTGATGATTTGTGCTGTTCCTGCAGGCCATCTATCACTCGCACTAGTTCGGCATGCAGTTTCTGCCGCTCCATATGCGCCCAATTCCTTTGTTCCTTTGGAAGCGGTGCGAGCTTCAGACTCTGAAAACGCGGACGCTCCGGGTCCTCGTTGTAAAACAAAATTCCCATGTGTCGTAGCTCTTCATCCTGCGCGTGAATGCCAACAGCCCGAACGACGCAGCTAAAGAACGCCTTTGGTGCCAGCGTCTGTAGCACGGATCGCGCGGCATCTGCGGGGTAAATGTCCGCCGTATTGATGCAGTTGTACCAGGCGATTCCGTTCTGGTTCGCAATTGGAAGCGCATTCAGTCGGCGTACGAATTTTTGCACGCGTCGATTCGTGCTCAGACGATATCTCGTTTGTTTGGGCATGTGCCACCTCCTGCACACGTTCTACATATCCGACCGAAAAGAGTCAATGAATTACTCGATCGTCGAAAGCATCACCTCGTCGTTAAGATCCACAACGCGCGAAAGCTCGTCGAGCGTGGTCACTCCCTGTAGAACCTTCACCACGCCGTCCTGTGCCATGCGACGGATGCGTTGATGTTTGGCTGCTGCCCAGATCTCGCGCTCGGACGATGTGTGACGGATGCACTCTTCGACTTCCTTATCCATCAAGATGACTTCAACCACAGCAATTCGTCCCTTGTAACCGATACCGCCGCACTTCGGGCAACCCTTGGCCTTCCACATGGTGTCTTTGTTCGCCGGCAGCTCATCTGCGTGCGGAATATTGTGCAACAGCTTATCGATCGTCACGCGATCTGCTCCTTGGATCGGCACTGCTTCTCTGCAGTGCGGACAGAGTCGTCGCACGAGTCGCTGGGCCATCGCGGTAGTGATCGCGGCGCCCAAGATGTCGGATGACACACCCATGTCGATGAGACGGGGGAAGGTGCCGCCCGCGTCGTTGGTGTGAAGTGTCGAAAACACGAGGTGGCCGGTCAAGGACGCGTTCACCGCGGTCGATGCTACTTCGCCGTCTCGAATTTCTCCGACCATGATCACATCAGGGTCCTGTCGGAGTGTCGATCGTAGTCCCTGTGCGAATGAGTAGTCCTTAGATACCTGGGTCTGCACGACGCCGGGGAGATGGTATTCGATCGGGTCCTCAATGGTGACTATTTTGATCTCTGAACTCATGACCGCGCGCAAGAACGCGTACAGCGTCGTCGTTTTACCGCTTCCGGTCGGACCGGTGTTAAGGATCATGCCGTTCGGTTTTGCGATCTCATGCTGAAAGATCTCCATCAGATATTTATCGAAGCCAAGCACTTCCATCGGCAGCGCGATCGTCGATGGGTCGAGAATACGCATCACGATCGTTTCTGCCTGCGCGCCCGGCAATACGGATGTACGAATTTCGATCTCTTTTCCGCCGACGACGATCGAGAATCGCCCGTCCTGTGCCATGTTCTTGATATTGAGCTTCAATCCTGAGAGTAGTTTCAATCGAGCAGAAATGAGGGCGTACGTCGCAGCGTCGAACATCATCACGTGCAAAAGCACACCGTCCATGCGGTATCGCATACCTACGCCCTCGTCCGCTGGTTCCAGGTGAACGTCGGATGCACCAAGCGAGAGTGCGCCTGCCATCAGCACTTCGAGTACATGCGAGATGCGGTGTGAATCCTTTGATGATGTGTTCTCGTTGATCTGGCTCTTCACGTCTTCGAGCGTGTGGAGTCGCCCGAGCATTTCCTGGATGGTGTCGTTGGATAGAGTGAGCACGCCCGCCTCCGTTTGTGTCGCGTACGAGATGTCGTGATAGCGGTCCCACGCGTGTTCGAGCGAGGCGGTAGAAGCAATGAATCGTCGTACCTGATAGCCCAGGTGTTCGATCGCTTCGATCTGTTTCAATGAATCCGGTCTGTCCGGACTACGCATTGCGACCATGATCTCCTTATTTGCGCGACGGAACGGTGCGACTTCTGCCGCTCGTGCGTCCTGTTCCTTCAGGAGAGCGAGCGCATCGGTATCGATCGATTTGGACGTAAGATCCACATAATCAACGCCATATCGGTGCGCAAGCATCTCGGCCAGCTGCTCTTCTTCCTTTAGGCGCAGCTCGTGCAAGCGTTCGTCCTGTTTCTTTTCATTGAACGTCGTCATGTCAGATTATTGTATCGCACACTCAGCGGCTCATGTCGTCCAGTTCCATGCGCGGCGGAAAAGAGTAGAATCATGTCCATGAAAGTCTCCGAAGCAGAAATGTATTCAACCGCGGCGGCATTCGTTGCATCGCTCTCGCCTGGAAACACAGCGACCGTCATCACGCTTTCGGGCGAGCTCGGTGCAGGCAAGACCACATTCACTCAAGGTATCGCGAAAGCATTTGGTGTAGAGGAAACGGTATCAAGCCCGACGTTCGTACTCGAAAAGATATACGCTCTCCCGGATGGTGTGTTCACACACCTTATTCATATCGATGCATATAGACTGAAGGATGAGCACGAGCTCGAAGGTATCGGTTGGAGCGACATACTGTCGGTCCCCGGTAACCTGATCGTACTCGAGTGGCCTGAGCGCGTTCCTGCGCTCGTGCCCACTGATGCGATCAATATCCGATTCGACATTGAGGGCGACGAGCGTATCATCACGATTACCTATGGCAAAGAAAGCACCGAAGAAAGTCCCTACGAAGACAGCTAAGGATGCGAAGGCCGCTGTGCCTGCGAAAAGACCAGCCGGCAAGGTGGTCGGTCGAATGGGGTCAGAACTCCCGAAGGATGCGAATAAGCCGGCCCGCATCGTACTCCTGGACTCGCATGCGATACTCCACCGCGCGTACCATGCGCTGCCGGATTTTTCCAAAGCAAACGGTGAGCCGACCGGCGCGCTTTACGGGCTCATTTTGATGCTGCTCAAGATCAACGAATCACTCAAGCCCGACTACATCATTGCGACCCGCGATCTTCCGGGGAAGACCGTTCGTCACGAAACATTCGAAGCATACAAAGCCACGCGCGCGCAGATCGACGACGCGCTTATCAAGCAACTCATCCAGGCGCCGGATATATTCAAGGCGTTCGGGATCCCCGTATATGAAAAGCCTGGATACGAGGCAGACGACATGCTCGGCACTATCGCCAAAGAAACGAGCAAGCGCAGCGATATAGAAACGATCATCGCAACGGGAGACAGTGATACGCTGCAGCTCGTCGGACCGCGAACAAAGGTGTTCATGATCCGCACCGGTATCTCCGACACGGTGATCTACGACATCGAAGAAGTAAAAGCGAAGTACGGGTTCGGTCCGGAGTACGTCATCGACTACAAGGGCATCGTGGGTGACACCTCCGATAACATTCCCGGAGTGCCGGGTGTGGGTGCGGGGAGCGCGAGTAAGCTCATTGCCACATACGGCGGTCTCGCCAAAATTTACGAGGCGCTCCAAAAGAAAGGCGTAGAGGCTGTTTGCAAAGAATCAGGAGTTCGCAAGCAGTATGTGGAATTGGTCGCGGCGAATCAAAGCCAGGCCAAGTTCTCGAAGGATCTGGCGACAATTCACACCGATCTTCCGATCGGGTTTTCGCTACCTGCGCAGCACTACCACATGAAAGAATTCGCCGACACCATCGGTCCTATGCTCGAAGCATACGAATTTCATTCCATACGACAGCGTCTCAAGGGAGCACTTGGTCTGGGTGAACCGACCACTCAATCTTTTGGGGAAACAGATGTTGTCGTCGGCGCGGATGCTGTAAAGGAGCTTGGTGTCGCGATGTGGCTTTTGAAGAGCGACGTCACTTCCCCGACGGTGCAAGACATTTTGTCCTTCGCCAAGACGCAGAATTTTGATGAGGCAAAAAAAGTCATTCTGGAGCAGCTGCGCGACACGGGGCGTCTGGAACTCGTTTTCAAGGAGATCGAGCAACCGCTGATCGCAGTTGTGAGCCGTATGAACGCCGAGGGCATTATGCTCGATGTGAAATACATGGAATCACTCGAGCGCGAGTACGCGTCCGAGCTCTCGAAGATCGGGCTTCGCATTTTCGGGTACGCCGGACACGAATTCAATATCAATTCACCCAAACAGTTGGGCGACGTGCTCTACGATGAGCTTAAGATCACACCGGAGCGCCAGAAAAAGACCGCAACAGGGGCACGAACGACCAAAGAAGAAGAGCTTCTAAAAATGGCAGATCAGCATCCCATCATCATGGATGTACTTTCGTATCGGGAGCTACAAAAGCTGCTCGGAACGTACATCGAAAAAATGCCGAAACTCGTCGGAAAAGACGGCCGACTACGGACCGAGTTCGTACAGAACGGCTCGGCAACAGGGCGCATGTCGTGCCAGGATCCGAACCTGCAGAATATTCCGATCAAGACCGAGAATGGTCGTCGAATCCGAACCGGATTCATTGCACCGAAAGGCAAAAAACTTGTTGCGATCGACTATTCGCAGATAGAGCTGCGTATCGCTGCCGGTCTTTCCGGGGACGAGATCCTCACCGATGTTTTTCGTCGCGGGGAAGACGTTCATGCCGCGACCGCGGCGCAGGTATTCGGCGTGCCACCGGAGATGGTCGACAAAGAAATGCGACGTCGGGCAAAGGTCATTAACTTCGGCATCTTGTACGGCATGGGGGTGAACGCGCTTCGCCAGAATCTGGGTGAGGGTGTCACTCGCGACGAGGCGGCGACCTTCCTTGCGGAATATTTCAAGAACTTTGCAGGCGTGGCCCGTTACATCGAAAAGACGAAGGCTGATGCGCAGCGCCAGGGGTATACCGAGACCTTGTACGGTCGACGGCGATACTTCCCTGGGTTCCAGTCGCCGCTTCCGAATATCAAAGCGCAGGCAGAGCGCATGGCGATCAACGCACCGATACAGGGGACACAGGCCGACATTATTAAACGTGCGATGGTCGTTGCCGACGAGATGATCGAAAAGAACGGCTGGCGCGATCGTGCAAAACTCCTCTTGCAGGTGCACGATGAACTGGTGTACGAGATCGACGAAAAGGACGTCGCCGAGATCGGCGAGGCGCTGCGATCAGTCATGGAATCCGTCGTTGACCCGGAATTACTCAGCGGGGTACCGATCATCGCGGAGATGTCTGTCGGTACGAATTGGGGGAACGTGGAGCGGATCAAACATTCATAACGTACATATGGCGAACACGCGCGGGGCGATAACAGACGTCTTTCGGCAGGCGGACATAGAGATAGATGGAACGCGTCCGTGGGACATTCAGGTGCACGATGAGCGTCTGTACGGTCGCTTGCTATCAAGCGGCTCGCTCGGTATGGGCGAGGCGTATATGGAAAAATGGTGGGATGCCGAGCGCGTCGATCTGTTGATCGAGAGAATGCTCCGCTCGTATGGGAACCGACGTGTCACTTTGCCCGTGATACTCCTTGCGATAAAGTCGTGGATATTTAATCTGCAATCGCGCTCCGGTGCGAGCAAGGTAATCGACGAACACTACGATCTTGATAATGATCTGTACGCATCCTTCCTGGATCCGTACATGCAATACTCCTGCGGATATTTTCAAGACACCGATGACCTCGCGGTCGCTCAGGAACAAAAGCTCGACATGATCTGTCGAAAGCTGCAGCTCAAGTCGTCTGATCGATTACTCGATATCGGTTGCGGGTGGGGCGGGCTCGCCAAATACGCCGCACAAAAATACGGATGTTCTGTGGTCGGGATCACTATCTCCGATGAGCAGATCGCGTATGCTCGCGAATTTGTAAAAGGACTTCCTGTCGACATACGAAGACTGGACTACCGCGATCTCAAGGATGAGCAATTCGATAAGATCGTGTCAGTGGGCATGCTGGAACATGTGGGCTACAAGAACTACCGGAAGTTCATGCAAGTCGTACATGCGGCGCTCAAGGATGACGGTCTTTTTTTGCTCCACACGATAGGTAGTAACACTACAACGTATGCCGGCGAGGCGTGGTCGAATAAATATATATTTCCGCATGGGATGCTTCCCTCGGTTAAGCAGCTCGGAGCAGCCGCAGAGAAATACTTCGTTTTGGAGGACTGGCACAACTTCGGTCCCGATTACCACAAGACGCTTCGGGCATGGGACGAGAATTTTCAAAAAGCGTGGAGCATGCTCAGTGATCGTTATTCGGAGACGTTCTACCGTATGTTCCGCTATTACTTCAACAGTTTCGCGGGCTCGTTCAAGGCGCGACACATACAACTGTGGCAGATCGTTTATAGCAAAGGGTCGGACGATTCGGCATACAAGACGGCACGATAGCAGAGTGCTAGGATTGCCCCATGCTGCACCTCTACTTCGGGAATGATTCTGATAAAGCTCGCGCCAAACTGAACGCAGCGGTAGAAAAGGGTGGAAAGAATGCCGATGTGTTCCGCATTACCGATGCACACACGCTTGCAGACCTCGAGGCGGCGCTGATGGGCGGCGGCATGTTCGGTGGACCGCGAGTTGTTGTCCTCGACAGCACACTTACGCACGACGAGATGCGGGGGATAGTGCTCGATCGTCTCGCAACCCTTAAGGCGGCGAGTGATACGTTCTATATATACGAGACCGCACTTGATGCCGCTACCAGGAAACTAGTGGAAAAATATGCCGAGACGACAGAGAAATTTGAATTAATAAAAACAAAAGACCGCGACACCATATTCGGTCTCGTTCGTCCGCTGCAAGACGGCAAGAAGAAGGACTTGTGGGTCGCGTACCAGCGCGAGATCATCGCGGGGAACAAACCCGAAGCCATCCACGGGATGATGTTCTATGCTGCAAAGGACGCGCTGCTTCGCAAACCGAGTGATATGCGAGCCCGAAAACTCGTGGCCGAGCTCGCTGAGCTCCCGCATGAAGCGCGACGTCAGGGTTTTGAACTTGAATATGCACTTGAGCGGTTTGTGCTCTCGAGTGTGTGATACGATTTGTGCATGTTGACACGAAGTCGTGTAGCGCTCCTGCTTATCTGTGCGGTGCTTTTGAGCACTCCGTTCCTTGCTGCGGCAGTTGGTATGGAGGCGGATATGCAATGTATTCCAGCTGATCCGGATCCGTGCATTTGCTCTCCGAAAATGGTTCCCAAAAAAGGTTGTGTCGGAGCACCGAATAAATTCATGTGTGATTGTATCGACAATACGAACGGTTTTTCTGTAGCAGGTAAATGCATCGCAACGAACAAGTGCAAGGCGATTAGTACGAGCGACGGAAAAATGGATCAAGGAATGGCAAAACTCGGAGAGATGCTGGGCAAGCTCATGGAAGCGCTCAAGGGTAAAGACGGCGGAGGAGGCGGAGGTGAGCCGCAGCCGGGGGATCCGAACAGCTGCACTATCATGCAGCCGACAGGTGACAAGACTCAGGCAGATACGAACCCGCTTTGCTATTTCTATCAGCCGGGACTCGATCCGGTGAATCCTGAGCCGCAGACAGATCCATCCGGTGGACTCGTGGCGATCCCAACCGAAGGCGAGACTCCGCTCAAGGTCACGTTTGCGTTCACCAACGGAACGAGCGCGTGCAATACACCGCAGCTCGTCCTCGATTATGCCGATGGTTCCACGTACGACCCCCAGATGCACACAGAGACAGGATGCCGCGCTATACAAGAAAGCGTCGAGCACACATTCACTGCCGCAGGAACATTCCAGGTACGACTCAAGAATGCATCGAACGGCGACGTACGCGGCGGGGCGAATCTGACCATTACGGCCGGTGCGAATCCACAGCCGGATAATGACGGCACGGGCGAGTCAACTCCGACAGGTGAAACAACGAACACCGGCGGTTCCAACGGCACGAACACGACCGGCGGGACGGGGGGCACGAACAACAACGCGACAACGCCGCTGTTCACGACGCCGCTCACAAATTTGAACAACACAGGTAGCGTGCGAAACGAAACGGGGACGGGTTCGACCGGGGGATCTGCATCGACCGGCGGCAGCTCTACGGGGGGATCTGCATCGACCGGCGGCACGAACAACGACAACGCCGGAGCTGCTCTCAATTTCAATAGTCCGCAATCGATCGTACAGAGTATCGTCGCCAAGAATCTTCCGCCCGGAGCGTATGGTGACGTAAAGATCCTTTCCAACGGAACGACTATCATCGCCGGAGTCCGCGACGGAAAGACGGAGGTCGCAGGATTCTTCGGAACGAACTCCAAGAGTGGAGGACAAAGTGCTGTTTCGACGATGTGTATCAATCGTCCATGGTCCAAGAATT
>JAGOTU010000021.1 GCA_018061585.1 Minisyncoccota bacterium
GAATACACACCTGCCATCTCTTTGTGAATGTATCCGGCGCGTATCAGGAGTTGCGCATTCTTTGCGACTTCATCTTTTGGAGCCTCTTTGCGTGTTTTTGTGAAGAGTTTTGACTGACGCATATCGGGATGAACGTAGCGCACATAGTATCAGATACGACCGCGCACACAAAAATAGGGCCTATTCACGACACATTTTGGAGATGAAAAAAGGGGTTGCCACCCCGGTTGAATGTTGGTACAGTCTTCGGGTCTTGCACCTCTCCTGTGCTCACGCCCACCTCACGCGAGGCGGGTACATTGGAGTGGTTCATACGTGATCTTTTCCCTCGAACCGAGAGTACACACATATGAGTAGCTGGAGAGACGGGGCTCAGCAGGTCGGTATGCACCGACTGATGAGCACGCCCATTGATAGCGAGGTGGCGAAAACCATCGCGACCGAGCAACAGGCTGGGCAACAACAACAGCAACGAGCGCGCCATGCGCAGGCCCGCGAGGAGCAGGCACAGCGGCAACAGAGTCAAATGTGATGATGTCGCTTCCTTACAAGGGCAAGCGGCGCCAAGTTTAGGGACGAAACACGCCACGGGAAACCCCGGGCACAAATGCGATCGACGCCAATGTCGATCGCTTTTTCTTTTGTGGCGATCTCGACGAGCGATGAGCGGTCAAGAACTTGACCTCAGTTCGTCCGAGCGAAATCGCGCTCTGAGCGAGCCGATTATGCGATCAGACGCGCGACGTCGTGGTAGGTCACAGTGACCATGAGCATGATCACGAGCGCAAGACCGATGGCGTTCACGAACTGCACCGCGATCTTTGGAGCACGTCTGCGTACGGCCGATTCAACAGCGACTATCACCAGGCGTCCGCCGTCGAGAGCCGGCACGGGTAGCAGGTTGATGATCGTAAGATTTACCGAGATGAACGCAGCGAGAGACAACACGTAACCCCAGCCGTTACTCGCGGCTTCACCGACAGCACCAACGAGGCCGACAGGACCGACCACGTCTGTAAGATCCGGCTTGCCTTGAATTGCCTGAATAACGATCGTCGAGAGTCCGTCCCAGACGACCCGGAATGTTCCGATCGTTCGCGCGAATCCGGCCTTCACTGCCGCCGAGAAACTCATCGACTCCGTCTCCGCCAAAAGGAGTCCCATACCCACCGCCGGTCTGCCCTCACTTCCCGGAATGATCGCGTGCGCTGGACGCATGATGCCCGTCTGCAGCGTGCCTTCCTGAATATACGAAACCTCGATCTCTCGGCCCGCCCGCTGACTCACAAATTCCGATACGGAGACGGGGCTGAGATCCTCTAACACGACGTCCCCCTCCCGAACGCCGGCGATCTCATCCCCTACACGAAGCCCTGCGGCATCTGCGGGAGATGCAGGAACTACCTGCGAAACGATAAGCTGCGTGTTCTCGGAACGCACGTCGACAGGATGCAATACACCCACCATATATGCGCCGGTAAAAAGTACCCATGCGGCAATTGCATTCATGGTCACGCCCGCCATCAATATGATGGCCTGTTTCCAGCGAGGCGCATCAGAAAAACTTCCGTGGCCATGTTCTTCTTCCTCGCCGAACAAGCGGACGAATCCGCCGAACGGGATCCAGTTCAATGTGTATTCGGTTCCCCCGAAGCGACCGAACAAGAACGCGCGCGGCGGGTAACCCACACCGAACTCTTCGACGCGGACACCAAAAAGCTTTGCTGCAATAAAATGCCCCAATTCGTGCACGACTATAAGGAATACGAGTATCGCAATGACCAGAAGTGCGGTCATATGATCACGATGACATCTCGGTCTCTTTTGCGTCGAAGGCGTTCTCGAGCGCTCCGTTGGTCTTGTCTACGCGCTCCTGCAGGTCCTCCTTGAGTGCGAATTTATCGTCCTCGGTGAGTGTTCCTTCGCGTTCCCGCTCCTGTATCTCTTTCCATGATTCATCCCGGGCAAGCCGCACTGACGTGCGGGCTTCTTCGAGCTTCTGTTTAGCGAATTTGACGAGTTCGGTTCGGCGCTCACCGGTCAATTCCGGGAACGTAACACGCACCGAGGAACCGTCGGATGAAGTGCCGACGCCTAGGTTTGCCGCAGTTATACCGCGCTCGATGTCTTTGATGAGGGACGCGTCGTATGCGCTGATACGAATAGAGCGGGCATCCTCTACCGAGATGTTGCCGACCTGCTTGAGCGGCGTCATGGAGCCGTACGCTGAGATCTGTACGTTGTCCAAGATCGCAGGCGTGGCTCGCCCTGTTCGCAAACTCTTGTACTCCTTTTGCAGCCACTCAATTGCACCCTTTAATTTTTCGTCTACTTGTTTGAAGTCGTAGTCCATATAGCAATATTTGATTAATTCGGATTATAGCACTCACGCTACAGAACCGGGACTAGCAATGCCACCTGCTCTAAGAGCGGTTTGAGTAATGAACCCTTGTCCCCCGCGTATGCGCGAGCCCGATATACGGCATCGATCCCCCCTCGTACGTTCTGCCCATTCTGCATAGTAGCAAGCATGCGCTCCAGTGATGAAAGAAACGTGATGATGTTCCCGATATCGCGCTTGTCGTCGTCGTTCTTTTCCAAAAGCGGCTTGAGCATTTCGATACGCTCTTTCGGCGAAGCCTTGATGAACGCCTTGGTCGAAACGATGCCCTCATCTCTGGTATCGAGCTCAAGCATCTGAGCACGTGAGCGGAGTGTCGGCAAAAGTGTCGTGGGCGCCGGTGTGACGAGAAAAAAGAGCGACCCTGCCGGCGGCTCTTCGAGCGTCTTCAAGAGCGCGTTCTGTGCCTCATTCGTTATGACCGGAAAGACCGCGATAAAGACGCGGCGCCCGCCTCCGAGCGCGCGGCCGTAGGCGCGTGCCGAGAGTTCACGCGCCTCGTCGATACCGAACTGACGATACATGCGCACATAGACGTCCGGATTTCCGATAGCTGCGATGCCCTCACCATCCAGAAGCCGGTAGAGCTCCGGCAGGCTCGATTCTCCCCCACGGACCAGATAAGTATTGCCAGCGAGCATATTGCGGATAGTATACTCCCCGTATGTCACAGCCCAACGATGTGGAGAAATTCGCGCTCAAAGTGACCCGCGCTGTCGGGTCTCCTGTTTCTATTGTAGTCCATTCAATTCTCTTCGTGGGCAGCTTTATGCTCTCTACAGTCGGCTGGATACAGGTCGATCGTATGCTCCTTATACTGACGACCATCGTCTCACTCGAAGCCATCTATTTGGCGATATTCATTCAGATGACCATCAACATCACCAACAAAACGATCGAAGAAGTTGAAAAGGATATCGACTCCATTCAGGAGGACGTGGAGGGCATCTCCGAGGACGTGGAAGAAATTCAGGAGGATGTGGAAGAAATTTCCGAAGATGTGGGCGAGATCTCCGAAGACGTCGATTCGATCCAGAAAGACGTCGATGAGCTCCAGGAAGACGTGGAGGAGATCTCTGAAGACGTTGAGGAGCTCAGCGAAGAGGATGCTGAAGAAGCGCAGGAAGACGTGCGTAAAGCCGAGCAAAAGAAGACGCTTGAGACTATTCAGACCGACCTCAAGAAATTGATGGAAGATATCGGAAGGCTGCAGGGTAAGCAGTAGCTGTACATTGACAAATACTGTGCCATATGGTACAGTTATAAATAGTCCAATCCACCGCCTCGCTCATCATAGGGAGACACGTCATGACTGAATATTCGGGACTGACCACCGAAGATTTCGATGTCGACTCACGCACGTCGGATCGCAACAGGGGCTTTCTGCTCGCGCTGCCGTCGGTCGTACTGATCCTTCTGCCACTGTTCTACTTCGTCGCGCTGTCGGTCTACACCGGCCGTGACGAATTCGGACCGCTGCGGGACTTTCTGAACCACTACCACGTCGCGCTGTTCTTCGTCATGATCCCCTGTCTCGGTGCGCTCGTTGTGTCGGGATATCTGATCATCGTGAAGGGCGTCATTGGGCAGTCGAGCCCCTACGAGCTCGACTGACACCGGATCGATCTGATCTTTCCTCGAACCAAAACGGACCTCCACTTTTGTGGCAGGTCCGTTCGTTTTTGCACTTTACCGCTTCGAGATGATCGCCTTTTTATATGTATCCAAATGTTTGAGCGCTTCACCTGTCCCCTTCACAACACAGAACGGTGCATCCTTTGCGAGCCGCGCTTTTACGCCGGTGCGGCGGAAAATGAGTTCAGGTAGATTTCGCAGCTGCGATGAACCGCCGGTCATGGTGATCCCGTTGTCGATGATGTCGGCGGCGAGTTCCGGCGGTGTCTCCTGCAATACATCCTTGATCGCATTTACCATCGTGCGGAGTTCCTTGCCGATCGCGCGAACGACTTCGTTGGTACCCACTTCTATTGAACGAGGAAGACCGGTCAGATGATCGCGTCCTTTTACCAGCATAGTGAGTTCCTCCTCCACCGGGACAGCGGAGCCGATGTGAATTTTCATTTCTTCCGCCATTTTGTCGCCGATCGCGAGATTTGAGGATTTCTTGATGTAGTCGGCGATCGCGCGGTCGATGCGGTTACCTGCACACTTAACAGAAGTTGAAGCGACGATGCCACCGAGTGATATGACGGCAACGTCGGTCGTACCGCCTCCGATGTCCACGATCATGTGTCCGCGTGCCTCGTAAATAGGAATGCCTGCACCGATAGCGGCAAGAATAGGCTCCTTCACAACATACGCTTCGCGCGCACCTGCTTTGGTAGCGGCTTCTACAACGGCGCGTCGCTCGGTTGATGTGACGCCGGCGGGAACTGACACCATCACTTCGGGGCGGAAAAAATTCCACTTACCGAGTGCGCGGCGAATAAAGTAGCGCAGCATCGCTTCGGTCACGCGATAGTCGGCAATGACGCCGTCTTTCATCGGACGATACGCAATGATCTCGTCGGGCGTACGCCCGATCATTTCCTTTGCTTCGTTACCGATCGCGAGGATCTTGTTGTCATACTGGGAGACAGCAACGACCGACGGCTCATGCAGCACGATACCTTTACCCGGAACGAACACGAGAACCGTGGTGGTACCGAGGTCGATACCGAGTTTGGGAGAGAAGGAAAAAGCCATAGTGGGGCGCATTGTACCCTACCCCGCAGCGCTTCCAAATTTCCGCGATATCGGCTCCCCGGAGTCGATAGTTTGTGCCGCTCTCGTCCTATTACGACTGTTCGCCGTACTGGCGCTTCTTGTTCATTTCTTTCAATCGTGCCTCTGATTTCTTCTTTGCTTCAGGTGTATGATTCTCCGGCTTGATCTCCCACTACCCCTCCGGGGCACGAGTAGCTGTTGCTCTGTATTTTGTGCCGCTCTCTTACTGCTACGACCGTTCGCCGTACTGGCGCTTTTTGTTCATCTCTTTCAATCGTGCCTCTGATTTCTTTTTTGCCTCAGGTGTATGATTCTCCGGCTTGATCTCCCACCAAAACTTCTTGGAGAAATGCGGGGCTTTGTCGCAGACCGTTTTCAGATAGTAGAGGTCTTTCGTGGGAATAACCTGCAATAGTTTTCCCATGCGCCCCATTGATATCGGCGGCAGACCGTCCGGCACGCGCGCCTTGTTGAGTTCCTGACAGAAATAGCGCATCAGCTCCCCACGCTCGGTCTCATTGGTCTTCTTTTCGGAGAAATTCAGCTGAACGCCGATGTGCTTCATGTTTCTATTGTACGCGTTGTACAGGATTTTTTGTATTGCCAAATCATCCAAAAAACGTAATAGTGACCGAAACATTGCACTCGCTATGCGTCAGATACTCCCCGAAAACGAAAATCCGATCCTGCGGTCGGTCGCAAAAGAAATACCGGTGTCCGAGATCGGGTCTGATCCGATTCGTGCCCTCATACGTGACATGAAAAAGCTTCTCAAGAATGAGGAGTACGGTGTCGCACTCGCGGCCCCACAGGTCGGTGAGTCGGTGCGGCTTTTCATTGTGTCCGGCCGCTCGCTCGCGCGCGCAGCCCAAGACGAGGACGACGAAAGCGAACCCGTCCCGCTGCCCGATCAGGTCTACATCAATCCCCAGATCGTGAACGTATCCCGCAAAAAGCTCGATAAGCACGAGGGCTGTCTCTCGGTTCGAGGAAAGTGGGGCATGGTCCCGCGTGCCGAAAAGGCAACGGTGCGCGCCTACGACGAGAACGGCGCCAAGATAATGCGCGGTGCGTCCGGATTTCTAGCACACATTTTTCAGCACGAGATGGATCACTTGGAGGGCATTCTCTATACAGATAAAGCAGTAGAACTCTATGAAGACGAACATGAGCGCGCCTGAGTTCGTATTTTTCGGGACCGGAGCGATCGCGCAATACGTGCTCGAGGAATTGATCGGTGCAGGACTCTATCCGTCAGTTGTCGTTACCTCACCCGATAAACCTCAGGGTCGCGGACTCACCCTCTCTCCTTCCCCGATCGGCGTACTCGCGGAGAATCTCGCTCTCCCGCTCTTGAAACCCCTGCGCATCGACGATGATACTGTCCGCGAACTCACACGCATCCCGCACGAACTATTCGTGGTAGCTGATTACGGTGCACTCTTGAGAAAAGCAGTTCTCGACATCCCGGCCAAAGGCACGCTCAATATGCATCCGTCACTCCTACCGCGATTACGAGGCCCCTCACCGATACGCTCAGCAATTCTTACCGACGAAGCACATACTGGGGTCACCATAATGGTGCTCGACGAGGAAATGGACCACGGGCCGATCGTCGCACAGCGAAAAGTTCCCGTGGAACCCTGGCCACCACATGCCGCATATCTCGAGGAAAAGCTCGCGCGTGAAGGCGGTAAGCTGCTCGCGGAAATGATCCCCCTCTATATAAGCGGCGAGATCGAGGCACGACCGCAGAATCACGACATCGCGACCTACACCAAGAAGTTCGAGAAGCAGGATGGGAAGCTCGATTTTTTGGCCGACGCCTATCTAAATTTACTGAAGATCCGCGCATACGAAGGATGGCCGGGCGCATTCGCATTCTTTGAGCGCAATGGAAAACGGATCCGTGTGCAGATACTCGACGCCCATGTCGTCAACGACATACTCGTTCTTGATGTCGTAAAGCCCGAAGGTAAACAGGCGATGCCCTATAGTGAGTTCATCCTATCCGGTGCAACGCCGGTAATGGAATGATCGACACTATCTTCCCGCCTTCAGCACCAGTTTAATTTTTGCTCCTTCTCGCTTCTCGTCTGTCAGCCGGACCGTTTTTTGTTTCTTGAGCTGCTTTGCCGCTTCCGCTTTTGCATTATCGATCGCGGCATTGATGGTGGCCTCATTATTGACGGCACGCACCGGCTTGCGACGCGGCGCGCGAATAGTGAATTCGGCAAAATACAAATGATCCCCGTGGCGCGGGCGCCCTGCAGCGCGTCCGAGCTCGATCTCGCATCGCGAGACGGGTGAATCAGCACCAAGCAGCTTTTCGAGCGCCTTGATCCGGATATCGAGATATTTTCGTGTTGCCGTGCTCAGTTCGAAATCCTTTGTTTTGATCCGAACATTCATATACTTAATTGTACACCTATGCATGATGAGCGCCATGTGAAAAACCCATCGGCGAGAACGCCGATGGGTCGAAATGAGCAGCTGCAACACATTAACTAGTAGTGAACGATCTCAGCGACACGCTCGAACCGCGCCCTATACGGGTTGCCATCCTCACACACCAGGGTCAGGAACCCCTCGGTATCGACAAGCGGGATCGTCTTCCATTTGCCGGAAAATAATCCTTCCTTGCGAACTTCACTCACAGGAATGATCGGGACGATGAACATCCTCTCAGCGCTCACGAGTTTCGTACTGGAGCGGATGACGCCGTACACGGCGTAGTGCTCGTCGGATTCAGCGTCGGTGCGCTTATACACGCCACCCGGTACGAAGAGCGAAATGCCAAGTCGTGCTGAATGCGCGGCTTGGACGTTATGTTCCTGTCGTGCCCTGTAGTACGCCTGGACGAGTTTGTTACATTCTTCAAGTCTCGTTTTCAGTTCGTCAGCCGAAAGAACCGGCTGCGAGATCGGACGAATTTTCATTACCTAATGTTCCCCTTTTCGTTGCAGTCCCCTCTTTATATACAGAAATACAATGCTTCTGTCGAACTGTGTATTACTATTTCTCGCGTTCGTATCGGCCAATCAGCGTCGTTGATGCAAGAACGTGACCGTCCATGGCGGCGCGCACGTCTTCTACACGCGCACCCTCCGAAAGCTCAAGTGTTGTATCGAGCGCGTACAGATCAAGGTAGTAGCGATGCTCTGTCGGCTCGTATTGCGGCGGCGGACACATCCCCATGTAGCCGGACACACCGTTGCCACTCGCACCCTGCACACCCACGATCTCTCCCTGGGCGATCTCGACCGTCTCAGGCGGTATGTTGAATACATTCCAGTGCAAAAACGTTCCGTCACGCTTCAGATTCTTTGGAATGTCGTGGTCTTCCATGATGATGACGAGCGAACGCGCGTTCTCTGGCGTACCTTTGATCGAGAGTGGCGGTGATATCTGCTTTGCGTCGCAAGTGTGCGCGACCGGTATCGATCCTCCGTCGGCGTACGCACTGCTTGTGACTGAAAAAACAGCGTCGCGAACGACCGATGTTGATGTCGAAACTTCCGGAAATGTTGACGAATACAAAACGAATCGATCCGAGAAATACAGATAAGTGACGGTTAGCATGACCAAAAGCCATAACGCGCCGACGATATAGAACGCAGCTTTTGAAGGTTTTGCTTCTGAATGTCCTCCTGCCATATCAGTGTGTCGCCGGCGCACGGGATGGACCGGCCGACACTTTGAATAGTAACGCAACGCCTGCAGCAATGAACGCTGCGACTGCGCCAACGAGGAACGCTGCTTGGTATCCACCGTTGAGCGCGACCAGCTGATCGACTCCCGCTTCGCCTAAGATGCCGGTGCGCGACGCCGCGATCGAGGCCAAGATAGCGAGCCCGAGTGCTCCGCCCATCATGAATGCCGTATTCAGAACGCCGGAGGCAAGACCTGATTCCGCTTCCGGAACCTCACTTGTTGCAGCAAGCAGAAGCGGATTGAATGCCATGCCCGCACCTATCCCGAGTCCGATCATGCCCGGCAGCACATGTACCCAGTAACTGCCATCAGCCGGCGCAAAACCGAACGCTGCGAGGCTGAGTCCCACAAGCGTCATGCCGAGCGCAAGCGGACCGCGTGTGCCAAAACGCATAACCACGGCAGCGGAAAGTCCGAGCGAGAAGACGGCCATGATCACGTTCGTCGGCAAGAATGAGAGACCCACTTGGAGTGGATCAAATCCGAGCACGAGCTGTAAGTAGAGCGCTGATATAAAGAATGCAGCAAACATCGCTGCCGACCACAAAATACCGACACAGCTCGCGATCATGATGTTTCGGTCACGAAATATATGCAACGGCACCAGTGGCGCACGCACTTTTCCTTCTAACACAAGAAATCCGAGTAAGAGCGCGAGCGCGCCGCCAAACAAACCGAGTGTGCGGGGAGATAGCCAGC
Organism: Minisyncoccota bacterium; assembly: GCA_018061585.1. Classification (GTDB taxonomy): domain Bacteria; phylum Patescibacteriota; class Minisyncoccia; order Phycocordibacterales; family UBA2100; genus UBA10103. Next base: position 9,542 of record JAGOTU010000021.1, read on the forward strand.
CGGAGGCGTTACCACCCACGATCGCATACACAGCAAGCATGAGTGCCCCCGTAATGAGGACGGCGCCCCCAAGGTCGAGTCGATCGTGCACCTCTTCTGCGCGGGAGTGCGGCAAATACGCGCGACTTGCAAAAAATACCGTGATACCGATCGGAACGTTCACAAGAAAGTTCCAGTGCCAGTCAAATGAATTCGTCAGGAGTCCACCAAGGAGAACACCGATCGCCCCTCCACCGGCCGCGACGAATCCGAATAGCCCCATCGCACGCGCTCGCTCGCGCGGGTCAGTGAAGATAGTAAGAATCAGAGACAACGCGACGGCAGACACAACAGCTCCGCCAATACCCTGCAGCGCACGCGCAATGACAAGGAGCCCCTGCGTCTGTGCAATCCCACACAAAAGCGACGCCACCGTGAACGCGACGATACCGGCAAGAAAAATGCGTCGATGGCCGTAGATGTCGCCGAGGCGCCCGCCAAGCAGGAGACATCCGCTGTAGGTAAGCAAAAATGCATTCACCACCCAGACGAGCGTGGTCTCGGTAAAGCCGAGGTCGGTTCGGATCGAGGGTAGTGCCACGTTCACAATGGTCATATCAACGACGATCATCAGATCGCCGAGACAAAGCAGTATGAGCGCGATCCATCGCGCACGTCCTTCCAGTGCATTCATACATCAGAATAGAATATCGGACGATTGTAGCTGACTATGGTCATTCTGGGTATATCCGAGCAATGATACGATATGCGGATGTTTACGAAGGGGTTCTTCGCGTCCGTCACGATCGAGTTCGGACCGGTCGTCATTTTTTTCGTGATCGCGCGACAGTACGGCATCTTTGCAGGAACCGCGTCACTCGTCGCCACCACTATCCTCGCATTGATATGGTCACTTATTCGCGATAACCGCATTCCTCTTTTTTCCCTCATTTCGAGTGCATTCGTACTGCTGTTCGGCAGCGCAACCCTTATCTGGCATGATCCGTACTGGGTAGTGCTTGAGTACACTCTATATAACGGCCTGTTCGGGATCGTGCTGCTTCTCGGGTATTTGTACGGCCACGGCCTATTGAAACAGCTCTTCGGGACGATGTTCCACATCACGGATGACGGCTGGAAGATACTTTCTATCCGTTGGTCGTTCTTTTTTTTGCTAGTTGCGTTCGGGAATGAATTCATATGGCGAATGTACGGTGAGGGTCCGTGGGTGCACTACCGGTTATTGGCCGCACTGTTCCTCTGCTTATTCGGCATATCGCAATTTTTCCTGGCTCGCGCGCACCGTCTATCGCACGCCTCCCCATGGGGATTGCGCATGTAGTTCTCTCGTCTTTACACGCCACTCAGGTACCAATTCAGAAGAACGACATCATTGCATCATACGCGCTGCCGCGGCGCGGCCGGACTGAAAAGCGCCTTCGACGGTCGCGCACTGTTCATCCCACAATGCTTCCCCAGCAAAATATAGTTTGTCGTTTACGGGCGCAATAATGTCTTCAATGGCCGTTTCTGTTTCGGGGGTCGGGTAACTGTATCCGCCCTGTGCGTACGGGTCCACCTCCCATATAAAAGCGCGACTCGCGACCACCATTTCACGCAAGCGCGCGAGATCGACGGTAAAGATGTTAGAGAGCGATTCAAGCCCAAGCGATATGATCTCGGCTTCGCTCTTTTGGCGAAGTGCGTGCGCATTCGGGCCCGCTACCCATCCTGTAAGAACTGCATGCTCGGCAGGATACTGCGTCCACCAAGTCGGAATGATCTCCTTTGAGAACATAAAGAATAGTTTCTCGAACTGCTTCTCGCGAATGCTTCCCCACCATTTGTGATCGAATCGTATAAGCACCTTGATCACGCTACCGAATCCGATCTTTGTGGCAGCGTGCAATTTATCGGATATCGCCGGAATATATTCGATAGAAGGAAGGAGAGGAAGCGGAACCGTTACGAGGACCTTTTCGGCCTCGTAGACCCCCGAGTCGGTGAACACCTGCACATGATCTGCGGAAAAATCGATGCGGCGAACCGGCTCCGACAAACGGAACTCCGCTTTGATGTCCTTCATGAGATGCGCGAGGAGAGCACCGTACCCCTCTTTCAGACTGTACTGAGAATGCTCGCGATCATGGATCATTTCATGGCCCATGGACTTCGCACTTGCACGCGTGATC
>JAGOTU010000098.1 GCA_018061585.1 Minisyncoccota bacterium
GATCCCGATCGATCGAGCTGAAGGTGTAGAGTTGTTCCATGTATACCTTGACCGGATCCACGCATGCCTTTGTCGCCAAATGACGCCGCGCCGCTTCTTCTGCGGTTTCTTTCGGATCAATAAGGCCCCCCGGAAATCCGCGACTGTCAGAGAAGTAGGGGGGACGATGCACAGAAACGAGACGCATCAGTAGTTCGTTCTCGCGCACTGTGAACAGTACGACGTCCGTCGCGAGTACGGCAAAATGCAGGTGCTCGGACGAGCAGATAGGCGAGTTCGATGCCATATACATCCACTGTACAGAAGGCTAAGTTATTGTCAAATATACACTTATCAACAGATAACATAGTGTCGTATTGACACTATGTACGAACAGGAATAGGGTGGGAAGAGAGAACTGTTCTTATGCTCTCTGACATACATAGTGCATTTATTGACACCCCTTCTCATCCGTGTGAAAGTTTCGCCGGATCGCTACTTTGCTAGCACTGTTCTTTTACAGTGCTAGGAATAGCTTTCGAATCCAACTGCAGCCAAGGAGGACTATCGATGTCTACCGAAAACAACCAGGCTACCCCGGCTCCATTGCCGGAAGCGTGGATCACGTTCATCACTCCGTTCGCCGACGTGCTCGGCAAGCCGGTTCTCGAAGTCTCGGAGATGCTCGCAAAGGTCGTCGGCCAGCCCGGTGACCAGGCGATCGCACTCCTCCAGGACTCGACGCTTTCGCCGGATACCGACATCAAGGGCGCCCTCAACGGAACCCCGAGCGCGGTTGCCAACGCCGCCATCAAGAAGCTGCGTGCCGATACCTCGATGCATTCGCCCACCGCGCTTGCGCTGGGCCTGGATGTTCTTCCGCCGGTTCCGGCAGAGGATTCCTGGCTGAACGCATTGCGTGCCGGCGGCATCTTGAAGGTCGACGAATCGTCCGTCATCTCGGCAATTCGTGTGGCGCTCGCGGACCGCGTGAACCTGTACGACATTCCGGACACGCTCGCCAAGCGGATGGAAGCATTTGCCGACGAGAACGCTGAGCCGGTCCCGGAAGAATTCTTCAAGATCCGCAAGCAGCTCACTCGTCGCAACTATGCCGAGATCTTCGAGGCGATCGACGGGCTCGACGGCAACTTCGTGACTGAAGCGCGCAAGAACCAGCTTCTGTCGCGGATCAATACGAGCCTGTGGCCCGCTCTCGTTTCGTTCCACGCACAATTGAAGGCGTGGGTCGAAGCCTGGCAACAGGGCGCTGCGAATCCGGCCATGATGATGAACGCCATGCTCGCCATCTCCGGCGCCGGCGCCGCTGCAATGCCTCCGGGCATGATGCAGCCGCCGGATACCGGTGCACTGCGTGATCAGGGGCTCGTGCTCAACGACGAGATCAACAAGGTCTTCGCAGGCACGGGAATCCAGATCGCGGCGGCGCTCGCGTATGACGCTTCGCGCATCAAGACGCTGATGGAGAATCCGCGGTTGCCCGGCATGATCGGCGCCAACAATCGCGATCAGATGCTGAAGCAATTGCGTGTCGAAGTTTCGGCCGCTTATCCGCGTCTCGAGACCAACCTCACGCGCTACGTGCTCAGCGTGTTGTCGTTGAAGAATCTGCCCGCCGGCAACGACGAGCTGCAGTTCTTTAGTTCGCTCTACATGCTCGGCTCGCAGATCCCGTGGGCGGACCTCGACATGGGCAGGCGCGGCAAGTCGTTCGACAGCCGCGGCACCCGCTAGTTCGTAATCGCACATTGGGGCGGCATCTCACGATGCCGCCCTCAATACTTCACGGAGAGACATTCATGGATGCTGATCTGCAACCGGTCTATGACCGCGTCATGCAGGCATCACGCACCGAAGATATCTTCAGGGTGCTCACGGTGCTCCTGCCGGCGCGGTTATTGGAAAAGCATCTGGCCGAAGAGGTCGTGCCGATGCGAGTAGTGCTCGATCCGGAAAAGTACTCGTCGATGGACGATCGGGAGGCGGCATCCACCGCACTCGCTCGCCTGGAAGACTGGTATGAAAAAGGTATCGCGAAAGCCGGGAAGGGCCTCTATGCCCTCGACGACTTCACGGCCTTTATGCCGGCTCGGGGAAGTAAATCGATCACGGTCGACGGCGTCTCGTACGCCGTTGGCGAGAAGTTCCACATCGGCGAGCATTCGTCCATTCATCGTGGCCGTTTGCACATCGATGGCGGCACGGCGGGTGTGGTGATACGTGTGGCGAATACGCCGGACGATAACCCGTATCTCTTCAACGAGATCCGCATGCTCGACATGTTGCATCGTGAGGACGTGGGGTACTGGAAGAATGTGCCGTTCATGCTCGGTCGCTTCAACGCGAACGATCGCATCGGCATCATCTACCGGTATTTCGACGGTCTTACGCTCGGCTCGTTGCGCGCAGACCCGCTTCACAAGAACGGGCTCGACCAGCGACACGCCGTGTGGGTTATGGATCGTATGCTCGGGCTTATGTGGTATTACCACGTGCTCGGCATCGTCCACGGTCGCATCGAGCCCGAGAGGGTGCGTGTGCGACCGAGCAATCACAACGTGATGCTCACGGGGTGGGGACACGCGCTCTACAATCCGGCACAGACCGGAGAGCGTATTCATCCGCTTGGTGGTGTATTCGAAGCACCGGAGATCCGGGATTCGGGAAAGGTAGGTCCGTGGACCGACATCTACAGTCTCGGCAAGACGCTTATCTGGCTGCTCGGCGGTGACCCTGTCACCAACGAAATGCCAGATCACATCGAACCGAAGATACGACAGTTCCTGTTGAACATGGTGCCGAAGAACCCCAAGGCTCGACCGCACGATGCTCAGCAGCTCTACCGACAGCAAAACAGGCTCAAGGATAGTCTGTGGGAGCGTCGATTCATCCATCTTAACGTCACTCAACAGAGGAGTTAACCGCCATGGGCGGAGGAGCACGAGTCGAATCATACGACGATGCAGTTCGCGCTACGCGAACGGTCGCTCGTGAATCAGTGCGGGCGTTCAGCTTCAGCGAACAGCAAACGAGAAGCGGACGCGGTACCGTGCACGACAACCTCAATGTTCTGGGGAAAGTGCGCGAATGCCGCGATTCAAAACTGATGCCGAATATCACGCCGATCGCGATCGCGATGGACGTGACC
>JAGOTU010000099.1 GCA_018061585.1 Minisyncoccota bacterium
GAGCAGACGCGTACTGCGACCCAGATCAAGAATGCGCTCTTCGGGCTGCGTGACGGCGGGGCCATCCCCTTTGGAACCGCATATCAATATGCAAAGGATGCGCAGGCAAAGACCGGTGTAGAACCCGCGCTCACGCTCGCGGTACTCAGACAAGAAACGAATCTCGGAGAGAACGTGGGTAAGTGCTTGCTGACGAATTCACCGAACAAGGGTGACGGCAAAGGAAAGAATTCAGGGACGTTGATCCGTGCGGTGATGAAGCCGGATCGCGACGTTGATCCGTTCATGCAGATCGTGGCGGAACTTGGAATTGATCCGGCATCACAAGTGGTGTCGTGTCCGCAATCTGTGGGATACGGCGGCGCGATGGGTCCGGCGCAATTCATTCCGTCTACCTGGGTGCTCTATAAATCGCGCCTTGCTGCGGCAACGGGCGAGAACCCGCCGAATCCATGGCAGGCACGCACTGCGATATTCGCGACAGCGATGCTTATGGCGGATAACGGCGCAGATCAGGGGACCCGCACGGCGGAGCGTCGCGCGGCGCTCAGATACTTTGCGGGCGGGAACTGGAGTAAGCCGTCGTACGCGTTTTACGGCGACGGGGTAATGAAATATCGTGACCAATACCAGCAGGATATCGATGTATTGAACGGACGCTAATCACTTTGTTCATATCGAGTCTTCGCTCGGACGAAATGTAAGCACGCTTCCATTCCGCTCCTCGCTAGACTCGATAATCGCTTCGATCACACAATTTTTTTAAAATGAACAGGGGATTCGTGCGAGCACGAATCCCCTTTTGACTTCCCTTCTTTTTCCAGAAAACTGTACAGAAAGATCAGATCTTATTGTCGTTCGGCTCCTGTGATTCTTCCGCGTCCGCGAGCCTGTGCAGCTCGCCCGAGGCAAGGACCATGCAGGCATTCCGAATGTGTTCCGAAAAGATACTCAGGATCGAAGGAGTCTCCACTTTGTAGCGGATATCGATGAGGGCGTTGCCGTCCAGCGTCACGATCGTTACGGTCATGGTGCATTGCACCGCATCCGTGTACGTGAGCGATGACACCATTTCGATGCTTTCGGTCTCACCGGTCTTCGAAGATTTATTCTCGATCAGAGAATCGATCTGCCAGAGGTTGGTAGAAAGCGCGTAGCTCGGCACATCGACAACGTACATCCAGAACCAGAACGCGAACGGCACGCTGGCCGCCATCAGGGTCCAAAACCCGATCCTTCTCAGCGCGCGCATGTGCGCCCCCTCTGTTTGAGTTGTCGAAACGAGCGCGGCGCTATTCGCCGTACTTCTTGTCGAGTTCGGCGACCACGCTATTGAATTCCGTACGGAGTGCCACAGCATTTGCGAGACACGCCGACGCCTTCTCCTTGTCGCCGACGGCGGCCGCGGTGATCGCCATCGTCATTTCGATGCCGATCGAAGCGGCCTTGGCTTTGGCGGAATCGAACTTGCCCTGGCACGAGCGGGCGCCGGTGCGGTTCGGGCACACCGAGTTCTTCTGCTCGGTGAGCACGGTGATCATGGTGTCGGTCGAACGGTTGGCCCGGTCCAGCAATTCGCCGGTGGTCGGGCTCTCTGCGTGCGCGACGGACGCCATGAGCGCGAGCGCTCCGGCTACGATCAATGCCTTCATATCTCTGTACTCCTATTCCCGGGCCACCCCGGGCTGCTCGTATTAGTACGGAATATATGGGCCAGGGTCAAGGAGGGCTTGTAATCCGGTCACTTTTGGGTTATTCTGCCGCGACATGAAAAAGGATCTACATCCGGAGGAATATCGCATGGTCATCTTCGAGGACGTCACCTCGGGGAAGCGTTTTTTGATCGGATCTACGATCGAGACCCAAAAGACCGACAAGTGGGAGGACGGCAAGGAATACCCGGTCTTCCAGGTGGAGATCTCCTCAGCATCACACCCGTTCTACACGGGCACCAGCAAGACCATCGACACTGCAGGACGCGTCGAGAAGTTCAAGCAGCGCATCGCCAAGAAGTCTAAATAGCGACCCTGACCGAACGCGGCCCATTCTTTGGGTCGCGTTCTGTTATTTACCTGTAACATTACGCTTATGGCAGAACACACCTTCGACCCGAAAGACTACGCGGATGACCCGCGTGTTTCGTATTTGATCGTGGAGTGGAACCGCCTTACGCAGTCGGAAAAGGATGCCGAAGAGCTCGTAGAGGTAGATCCCGCGATGAAGGAGCTTGCGGAAAAAGAGATCAGCGAAATAGAAGGGCAGAAGGAGGCACTCATGAAGCAGATCGAGCAGATCGTCGGAAACCCGAATGAACGAGAGTGGCCCAACGAGATCGTGCTCGAAGTCCGCGCCGGAGTGGGCGGGGACGAGGCGGCGCTTTTTGCCGAGGAGCTCGCACGTGCCTACCTGCGCTATGCGGATTCCAAGGGTTGGAAGCATAAGTCGCTCGATGAATCACGCAGCATGACCGGCGGATACAAAGAAGCGCAGTTCGAGATCAAGGGCCTCGACGTGTACCGCGAATTGCAGTGGGAGACCGGAGTGCATCGTGTGCAGCGCGTACCCGCAACCGAAAAGGCCGGGCGCATCCATACATCGACAGCGTCGGTCGCTATCATGCCACTCTACAAACGAACTAAGATCGTCATCAATCCGGCGGACTTGGAACGCGAAACATCACGCTCGGGTGGTGCGGGCGGACAGAACGTGAATAAGGTTGAAACCGCAGTGCGACTCATCCACAAGCCGACAGGCATCGACGTGCGCTCCACATCAGAGCGAAGCCAGAATGCGAACCACGAAAAGGCATTGCAGCTCCTCACGAGCCGTCTGCAGCAGATGCAGGACGAAGCCGAGGCGCGCGAGCGTGCAGCGGATCGTAAAGCGCAGGTGGGAACGGGCGACCGATCCGAAAAGATCCGCACCTATAACTTTCCGCAGGACCGCGTGACCGACCACCGCATCAAGGAGAGCTGGTCGAATATCGAGGCGATCATGGAGGGGCGATTGGCCCCGATCCTGGAGGCACTCGCCAAGTCGGAGGGCGGCCTGCCTGCGCAGGCAGGAGATGGCTCAGTTGCGGACGAAGATTAACTATAGTAGTATCCCAGAACGCCGCTGAAGCGGTATTTCAT